>SKVE01000627.1 GCA_007129635.1 Planctomycetaceae bacterium | reverse complement strand
CGGGCCGCGCGATCCCGCGTGATGAAGCGGCGCCGCGGCGCCGCGCTGCGGGGACCGCCCCGATCGCCTGTTTGGCGTTGCCGTTTTCCGCAGCGTCCCACGGGGTGTCTTTGGAGGTGCTGTGATCGCGAGCCAACGCGGCGAACCAAAGTCGCGGATCCTGTCCCAGCATGCGCAATTCGGCCCAGATATACGTCAGGTGGACCGCGCTGGCTTCGTCGATGCTAAACGTCAACTGCGGTCGGACTCGCTGATACTTGCCCACGGTACGAGCGTAGATGGCGATCGCCTTTTGGCACTGCAGTTGAAAACGTTTTTTCTCATCTTGAAACATGCCGCTGGGAAAGGTCATCGTCAGGCTGTGGATTTCGCGAGTCCGGGCCGAATCATCGGTGCGGCTACGGTAACCGTACGAATTGATATACTCGAATGCCTGGCACAGCAATTCGTAGATAGCCGCGGTCATCAGACAACGGGGCGCGTGCACTGGCTTGGTCGGCACCATCTGGGCGTAGGCTTCCTCCCGCGGGTCTTCCTTTTCGATCAAGAAGTCGCGGTCGTCTTCGTGGATGAACTTCAGCAGCGGGCCGTGCAATTTGGCCGCGAATTCACTGTTGCCGACACGGTCGTGTGGATCGGCCATGTACCAGAAGGCGCCTTCCAGCCAACTGTCGTCATCGGCCCACAGGTAACGTTTCGGCGAACTGACCCCGGTTCGAAAATCCCCTTTGGCATGCATGATCTGGGAGATCTCGTCCACCTCGTGACCCATTCGCACCATGGACCAGTCGTCGAACAGCGGCGGTCGCACGTAGGTTTCCCGTTCGCGTTTGACCTGCTTCTTGCCGCCGAACAACCCCTTCTTCGTTTCGCGATAAAACTCTTTTTTGGTCATCTCCGGCGGTTCGGGATACGGTGTATTGGCCCAGCGTGTTTTGGACGAAAACCATCGCGCACTGGGCTTGCCTGCCTGTTCGCCTTCGTCGCTGAAATGATCCAGTCCGTAGCGGTTGATCAGCTCGAAAGGCAGCATTTCCGCCGATTGAGCTACCTCGCCCGCCATCTCGACCAGCAGGGCACCGGTGCGGCTGTTACCGAAATCGACGACGATATGCACCGGCTTGGCCTCGCCCGCCGTCGCCGTCGCCGCTCGCAGGCATAATTCGATCGACGGCAATCCAGGAAGGGGCTGGTTGTTGCTGTCCAGCAGGTGAGGCAGCTTGACGTGGAAATCGCCGGCCAGGGACGAGGGGTCGCTGAAGAAACCGATGTCGGGATCGCCCAGGCTGGTATCGACAGCCAAAAACAGTTTGCTGACATGCGACTGGATAATCTGCCATTGGATGTACGGATAGACCTCGACCTCCGGTTCTTCTTCGTCGTCGCGGTCGTCCTCGGCCTCTTCGGCTTTGCAGCGGCAGTGCTGCCAGCCGTAACCGATCTGAGCTGTCGTGTAGCGTCGACCGGATTGGAGGGGGATGCAAACTACCTGGACTCCGGTATTGGCGAACAAGATATGCATGAATTTCTTTCGCTACTGGCAAAGGTTCCGAATGCGACTGGCCGGTGTTCAGGCCGGCGGATTTTCGTATCGCTGAATGATTTCGGTCAATTCCATGTTGCCTGGCGGAACCCGGACCTCCAGCCCGGCCCCGGATGCCAGGAACTCGGGCAAGCGGCTGGTCCACCGCGTCAGCAGGGATGCCATCAGCCCGAAGTTCTCCGGGTCCGCTTCTTCCACCGGCTCGATCGGTTCGTCGCTGGGTCCGGGGTTCAGCACGTAATCGTTCATCATGATTCCGACGTACTTGCGCCGGGCTCGTCGCTTGGCCGATTCATCACGTAGTTTCAGGTTGACGACCTTCAGCAATTGCTGATTGATTTCCTGGAAACTACCCTTGGAACACAACGCATCGCGCAAGAATCGGGTGAACTGCCCAAATTCCTCGGAACCCAGCCAGGGCCCACCTTGCGGGTTGGCCCGGGTGTGCTGTTCCCAACGCTCGACCGTCGTGACCGTGGCCCATTCGTGAAAATACTCTTGTAATCGCTTGGGAAACCGCTTTTCCAGAGGTTCCGGCCGCCCGACGCCGGCACGTGCCGGGACATCGGCGAAATCCGACAGGATGAACTGGTCACCATCCTCGAAGCCCAGCGTCTTTTCCAACACCTGCACGCGGTCGTAGATGGCTTGCGGGTTCGCCTTCAGCCACTCCAGGATCTTGTCGCCGATCGCCTTGCGCTGCTCGCGGTCGATATTGGTGTCAGCGTTGACCGCCCAACCCTGGGCCAGTTGCATCAATCGGCTGCGGGCTTCCTTGATCTGCGTCTCCAGTTGTTCCTGTTTCTTATGAGCCGTGGTGACTTCCCGCCAAGCGCGGCTGATCAACGACAGGCAGCCGTCGCCGTCGGTGATCGCCGCCGACCACTTGCTGGCGGCGTCGGCCACGTAGGTCTGCACCATGGGAGCGCTCAGGAAAGCCTCTTTGGCTCTTTCCCATTTCTCCACTCCAGCCTTTTCACGCTGCTCGGAATCAGCATCCCACGTGCCGGGATAACGGATGGGGAAGACATTGTTGAACGATCGGCCCTCGCCGCCGAAATCCGTCATGACTTCGCCCAAGGCGTCGGCCAGTTGAGCCAAGCGGGTGTTGTACAGCATCGAGTCGGCATATTCGTCCCGGTTCCGGAATTCTTCGTCAATCCCGGTAATCCCCAGGAACAGGGCGGGCAGCGTGTCCTTGACCTTGGTGGGCCACACGTCGTCGCCGTACCGGGCTCGTCCCCACTTGTCGATGTGGTATTTCATCTGGGCCGTGACCTCCAGGTTGCCGCCGCGGGCCAGCAGCAGCAGCGTCTGGATCAGCATCTCTTCGGTATATCGTTCGAACAGATAGGCGACTTTGCCCCGTTTGACGATTTCCATCTGCTCTTCGATCGCGTCGGCCGACTGGCGTTTTCCCTGCTCGGCGCCCTGCCGTCCGGCACGCATCCCGGGGATGTCCAGGATGTCGATCGACTCGATGACCCTGCGCCAATCCTCGTTCAAACGATGCGGCAACACGGGCATGACCATTTCCAGCATCGAGGCTTGGATGGTCTCCAATTGTTCACTGCCACCGCCGCGGCCTTCGTTAAATTCCAGCACATGCCACCCGCCTCTGTTCACCAGACGGATGTCGGCCCAGTCGACGTGTTTGAAGCATCGCGAGTTGCGGCGCTCGTGCAGTTTGGCTCGCTGGCTGTCCAACAGAAAACGCACGCCCGCCCAGTGCGTCAGGATGGCCGGATCGTGTTCATCCGTATGGATGCTGGTCAAGAAGTTGTTGATGCGGATGAACAATTGGGTCAGCGACGGCCAGTTGTCCCAGAATAGATTGGCCGCCGTGGCGATGTATCCGTCCTCGCTCAGCGGATAACGCGTCAGCAACCCGTTCAGCACCGACTCTTTGGACTGAAAGCCACGGCGATCGCAGACCCGCATGTAGGCGTAAGCATCCAGCAGATCCAATCGCCAACGCCGATCGACTTCGGTGCTGGAGTACCGTCCGGCCATTTCGTCGAACAGATCCTCCAGTTGATCCTGAGTCCAATTTCGATCGGGCGTCGCGCACTCGACATGAAACCCTCGAGCCATCACGCGCAACCACTGAGCGCGGGTCAGCGCCCGAACCATGACGGGATACTCGGGCGAAATGTTGGCGGCGATCCGATCCTTGGTCGTGAACCGCGTCACCAACGCCGTCGCTTCGTTCGAGCCGCTCTGCGGGTTCAAATCCGTGTCGAACGACAGGAACTGGAAATAGGCCGGCGGTCCGTTTTGTTCGTCACGGCCCAACGGGCTGTAATCGTCGCTGCTGGCCTGCAGGACGCGTCCGACAAACAGACTCTTGCCCACCTGCGAAGGCCCGTACACCGCGGCCGCTACCGGGACTTTGGCCGAGCTGTATAGGTTCGAGGCCAGACGCCGTAGTCGCGTCAACTCGAATTCGTCACTGGCGGGTACCGGCAGCAACTCCTGCCGGACCCGAGCCTCGTTGAACTCGGCAACCCAATTCGCCATGTCGGTGGCCAGGTTCTCGGTGTCTTCGGCCAAGCGGATAATGCGGCGGTCTCGATCGTCTGGAAAACCCACGTTGCCTCAAGCTCCCTAAGTATCGCTCGGTGAGAAAATCGCCGTGCAGCCGAATGCTGCCAATGAGGGATGCAGGGCCGTTGAACGATGGGACAGGCGCCAAGCCGACACCCCGACAACCGGCCGATCAGGCTGGTACGAAGTGCTTGTCCCTCGATATTCAACGCCCTTCCCCACCGAGCTTTTTATCGAGTCATCGAAAACGTCCTGCAGATTCCGAACTCCCCAATTGTGTACTAATTTACGATGTGTGGACAATCCCCCAAAGATCAGTTTCTGAGAAACTCAGTTGCGTCGTTGGCGATTGAAGTCCCTCAAAGCATCTAGCAACCCGCTGCCACTCTTTGGCTCGGGCTGCGACGCTTCCGAACTGCCAGCAGCCGTTTTGCCAGCAACCGTACCACCGGTCGGCGAGCCCGTCATCCCAGGCTTCGCGGGGGAGGCCCCGGCTGGCTGCGCGGTGCCCTGAGCGGGCGGTGGACTGTCCGGTTTTCGCGCCACGTCGGCCGGCGAGGCTGGTGGACTCGCATCGGGCGACTTAGGTTTGCCTGGCGTAGGTTTGCCTGGCGTCGGTTGGTCTGCCGGCGGTGTCGCCGGTTTGGCAGCGGGATCGGCGGGCGGAGCCGGTGCGGGGTTCGGCGCGCCCGGTGCGGGGGGCGCTGGGTTCGGCGAGCCTGGGGCGGGCGGTGCTGGAGCGGGGGAGCCAGGTGCTGGAGCGGGAGAACCGGCCGCGGGCGAGCCACTGGGTGATGGGCCGGGACTGGCCGCTAACCCGCCATCCGGGGAGCGAATGACCGACGAGCTGGAATCGCCGGCCGGGCGGCGAATCGTGCGGATGGTTCGCCGGACGCGCTTTCGCGTGCCGTCGGGTTGGTCGAGATACTCATACTCCGGATCGTCGTCGACGGGCCGGATGACACGCTCCGCCGCGCGCTCGGGCTCTAATTTGAACGGCACCTGGAAACGGCGCACCGAATCGCCGATCCGCCGCTCGACGTACCATTCGTAATCATCGTCCGCAGTGCGGGGGACGCCGGACAGACTGATCAACGGCGTGGCGTCTTGAGGATAGACCGACCAATCGCTAAGCGGCGTTCCGGACGCGTCGGTCAGCCGGTATTCACCGGGTTGCCGCAAATACATCCGCAGATCGGCATCGAAAGCGTCCGGCGTCACGTTGGTGGACAGCACGTCCAGCAACCGGAAATCTCGGACCACGCCGACGCGATCGCCCAGCAATACGGTGCCCAGCAATCCGTCGCGGCTGCGGTAACGGATCACGTCCCCTTCGCCCACTCGCCGAGTGCGAAAATAGGCGGCTAACTCGTCCGGACTCATCTGGTCCAGCGCGACTCCGTTCACTTCGACGATCTGCGAGCCCCGTGGGACGATCCCCAACGGCGAGAAGGGGTCCACATCCGTTCCCACAATCAGGCCTCGCGTGTTGTCGTACATCAGGACGTCGCTGCCCAGGTAGCTGCCCGCATCGATGTAGCGACCGCGAGCCGGAACGGGTGGGTGGACTCCGAAAGCATTTTCGGCTTCGAGCCAAGCAAACATATCGCCACCGCGAACCACCACCGTGCCGGCGGCGGTCAGATCGGTCCTCCCCAAGGCCACACGCATCGGCTGGCCCACCTCGTCGGTCGCCTCCAGTCCTCGTAGTCGCAACAGACGTTTGTCGATGTAGACGTTTTCTCCGCGAGGTTGCCGCTCCCAGATTAACGCATCGGGCGCCACCCTGATCCGACGCCGGTCGTCTCGGGTGATCCCCACCAGATTGACATCCGTCGATTCACCCATCCGCAACGAGTACAGTTCCGGAACGAAATCGATGCGGTCGATCAACTGGCCGGTGACGGTCACATGGACAAGCTGCGATCGGTTGCCCTGCGATACGGTCACCTCGGCATCTCCCGCGCGTCGAGCCGCCAGCCAGACTTCGTAGCCGACATTCTCGTCCTCCGTCCGAAATACCTCGACGACCTCCGGGTTGGCCGAAGTGGCCGTGATGGGCAGGTCGCTGCCCGTCGTTACGTTCAGTCCGATCAGCTCGTAAACCACGGCGTCTTCGATGCGGGTCGGCGAGACCAGAAAGACATCCTCGTCCAACATCCGGCCGGCGATGGTGAACGGAACCGTACGATCCAGGTCGCCGTATGCGACTTTTACCTCGCCTTTACCCTCGCTGCGGCCGACCAGGTAGTCGCCGTCCACGGCGGCCAGATTGGTCGGGTCGACCCGGACGCTCAACATCGAAGCGCCCGTCAAGCGATGACGCTGGTTATCCTTGTCGATCCCCTCGACTTCCACTCGGCTGCTCTGCCCGACCGAAAACGTCTCGGGCTGTAAGGTGACGGCCAAGGTCGTGAAATCGGCCAGCATCACCTGCACATCGATCTGGGCTGCTACCGGCTCGACGTCCAGCGGCGCATCGGCCGTCGCAAACGTCGCGGTCACTCGGCCCTGCCCAACCCCGACGCCCTCGATCAATCCCTTGCGTTCCCGCTGGGTATCTGTGCCGTAAACCCGCAGCAACTGCGAATCCGATCCGCCCCACGTCACATATCGGGTCAGATCAGCCTGGCTGCCATCTTCGTACTTGCCCAACGCTTTCAGTTGGCGAGTCGATCCGACCGCAACCCGAACGTCCTCGCCGGGTTCGATAATCAATTGGTCGGGGATCTTGGGCGGTCCCACCTCGACCAAGGAATCGACGATGCGATTGCCCACACGGAACGAAACGAACGTCTTGCCGACGCCCGTCGCCTCCGCAACCCCGTCACGCCCGAATTCCAGCACACGCGGGTCGTGTGATTGAGCCGCCGCGCGCGGCGTCACATCGTTGCGGAAAAAGAACCAACGATGGTCTTCGACGCGATATTCGATCTGGCTGCCCAAAGGACCAGCCCATTGCGTGGGGCTGACGACCAGCTTGGGTCGGAAAGCGATGAAAAACGCGGCGACCAGCAGGATCAATGCGATGGCCACCCAGGGCGACATCAGCACGTCCAGTGGGCCCGTGCGTTTTCGCCGCTTGACGCGACCTCCCTGCAACGGCGGTCGGACTCCCAGATATTCGCCGTCCGGCGTGTTCCACAGACGAGCCTTCAGCGGTTCGAGGTCCATCCGCTGATAGCCACAGCACCACACCAAACGCCAGTCCTCGTTGCTGGCCCGGCATTTGAAAAAGAAGGAATCAAAATCACTGTTATCCAGATCGTTCGTCTGTTCCGCCAAGCTCTTCTTCAAAATCCGATGCACCATCTGCTCCGTCGACGATTCCGGCTTGATTTTCTTCATTCGAGCCCGAATCGCGTCCAGATCCTTGGCGAACCGTTTTTCCAACTCGACGCGAGTGACCGGTTGACAATCGACCTCCTCCAATCGACCGCGGTCTTCGTCGACCATGTAGAAGGCCACCGTATCCTGATTCCGCCATTCGGGTTCAGCGACCACATCGCCCAACCATTTGCGGAGGATCTGGAAGTTGACGCCCTGGCGGTCCAACAGCGGCAGACCCGGTTCGAGTGCCGTGTGCCGATAATCCCGAGCATCCTCGGAAAGATCTACATAAAAGAGAGGCTTGCTCATCCTCTACTCCCCCCGCTTGTTCCATGGATTCATGCCCGAGACGAACTGGTACCAATTCGCCGCGTCCTTACACAAGTCTAAACGCCCCAACGGTTAGCATCAACCTGCCCAGGCGTCATTCCCGCCATCAGCCATGATCCATGCGACCGCCGCCGTCCGCACGATCACCGCTTCAAGACTAACGCTTTCACCCGCCATTTGTACTCATTTGGGACGGTCATCCGTCAACCACTTGCTGTCTGCCAGATCCTTCAACCCGCGCCGCAATCCCCCCTTGAACGACTTCAGCGCTCCGCGAACCGCCGTGTCCGCTTGTTCCAGAAACCGCTCGCCCGTTCGAGCCGACGAGGGACCATCCCGTCGCGTTTCCCCGCTGATCCGCAGCAGGATGACGGTGGAATCGTCATAGCGAATCTGATGATCCTGCCGCAACTCGACCGTCCACTGCTGCCAATCCTCCTGGGATAGCTGCCAATAAGCCTGCCAATCGACGTCGACTCCCGCTTCGATCTGCCGCATCGTCCAACTGGCGACCGCGTCGCTGGCCAAGATCACCAAGTCCCCCGGATGGCAGAAAGTCTCCATGGCCTCGAATTCGATCCGCTCGGATCGCTTCAGCACACTGCGCAGAACCTGCGGGTTCTCATCGAATCGGGCGCTGTCCTGTAGCGGAAATGTCTCCAAAACCTGATTGGCCCGAATGTGGAACAGGCAACAGTCCCCGATCGAATAACAACGCAATCGCTTGGGACGTTCCGTGTTGTCCGCCGAGTCCGAGCTGGTGATTTCCACCCAAAGGAGCGTCGTTCCTGCCCCTTCCAGCAACTTCGGCTTCTGATGCCAAGCCAACGCGTGCTCGTCGATCGACGCCGCCCAGGCCTCGCGCTGCTGCTTGAGCCACTGGTCCAAGGCTGCAGGGTCCCTCACGTTGGGAGGGTTGTTCACAGCAGATTTTGCTAGGATCGAGGCCCATCGACCGGAAAACAGCGATGTGGAGACTCCATCGCAGATCGCCGCACGGCCCTGAAGTTCGTCGACGTGGAAGGCATCTTCATACCCCTGAGGCTCCTGGATGTCTTTCGGTAGCCAAAAGGTTCGATGTGAAAATAGCATGACTGAAAAACCGGTCGAGCTACGGATGGGAGATAATGAAAACGAATCCATGCCAGCACGTCGGGTGCCGCTGCCAGGAACGAAACCTGCCGTGGCATGATTATCGACCGTTTCTCCGCACGACACAAGACAGTATCTGCAGCTTGTCCGGTACTGGGCGTCGCTCGACGAAAACCGGAAACCGGATGCTCTCGGGGATCAGGCGATCCGCAGGTCGCGACAACTCTGTTCGTAGCTGGCTTCCAGGTCCAGCGGGATCGCAAAGTCCTCGGTCAACCACAGGGGGGAGACGTGGCAGCGGCAGTCCCGGTCGCAGGTTCTCGTTCCAACTCTCCAACAAACGCCGCGCACCGCGCGGCCGCCAGCGGCACGCCACCGCGTAAGTTGCCGAGGAAGGGTTCGCCCAAAGTCTTTGAAGTTGCGCGTTGCCCCCGCCGAGCTCGCTCGGTGGAGCGCATGATTCGGTTACTTGGGGCGCGAAGCTCCAACCATTGCTCCCACCGAGCAAGCTCGCCGGGGAGCGGAAAACATCGGGATTTGCCCGCTATAGTGCAGAATCACCGCACCGCCGAGCAAGCTCGGCGGGGGCGAAAGTGGCATGGAACGCTCCTCGGCTTCGCTTCACCGGTCTGGATGGTACGCGGTTGACGAGGCCCCTGCCAGTTCCCTCGAAAGGTGGGCGTGAGTCGTTCTTTAGCATCTTCACCAGTAGGACATCTTTGTAGGTTGGGACTCCGTCCCGACCGGGTCGGGTCGGGTCGGAGACCCAACCTACGTTGGTTGCGGCCGGAGGCCGCGTCAGGAAACCGCGTTCCGTAGGGGCAGTTTCAGCCTCGAAAACGACACGTGAAGGTGTGGACGCCGTCTGCCGCGTTTTGGACGGGACTCCCGGCTTTCCAAGCAAAGCCCCACAGGCCAGAATAAACGGTTGGTCGCGCTGCTTGAAATTATCTACCTGAGGAACGACACACTGTGATGACTGGGAACCAGAGCCTTCGAATCTCTCGCATCGACACAAGTCAGGATAACGTGCAGCAGGCGTTGGATGCGCTGCGCGATAAGCTCAGCCCGCGTGGCGACGTGGTCAGCGAGCGTGGTCGGCAGAAGACGATCGATGTGTTTGGCGAGCCCCTGCCGCCTCAGCAGGTCGTCCAGCGGATTTGCGGCGACGTGCGTCGCGAGGGATTGGCCGCCGTCCTGCGTTACACCGCGCAACTGGACGACGCGCAACTGAGCGCCCAGACGTTGCGGGTCAGCCCGGACGAGATGGCCGCGGCCCACCGCCGGGCAGCCCCCGAATTGTTGGAGACGGTGCGGCGCATCCGCGACAACATCATGGAGTTTCAGACCGCCATCCTGCATCAGGATGTCCAGGTCACCCGGTCCCACGGGGTCACTTTGCGCCAGCGTTACGTTCCACTTCAACGAGTGGGCGTCTGCGTACCGGGCGGAGCGGCGGCGTATCCATCGACCGTATTGATGGCGGCGGTGCCGGCCATGGCCGCCGGCGTGCGACAGATCGCTGTCGTGGCCCCGCCGACCGCCTACGGGGCCAACCATCCCGACGTACTGGCCACGTGCCACGAACTGGGCATCCAGGAAGTGTACCGGATCGGCGGAGCTCAAGCGGTGGCCGCTCTGGCGTATGGCATCCAGGGCCTGAAGCCGGTCGATAAGATCGTCGGGCCGGGCAACCTGTTCGTGGCGCTGGCCAAACAGCATGTGTACGGCCAGGTAGATATCGATTCGATCGCCGGCCCCAGCGAAGTGGTCGTGATCGCCGACCAATCGACTCGCCCCGACTTTACGGCCGCCGACCTGCTGGCGCAAGCCGAACACTCGCCGGGGGCCAGCATCTTGATCACCTGGAGCCGCGAGGTGCTGGAGGCGACGGCGGCCGAGCTGGAGCGGCAGGTGGCCCAGTTGTCTCGATCCGAACTGACGGTGCAGAGCCTACAGGAGTTCGGATGCCTGATCTTGGTACGGGATGCCGAAGAAGCTTGCCGCTTGACGGACCAGATTGCGCCCGAGCATCTCCACATCGCGACGGACAACGCCGAAGAGCTGCTGGAGAAGATCCATCACGCCGGCGCTTCGTTCCTGGGCAACTTCACACCCGTATCGCTGGGCGATTACGTTGCCGGTCCGTCGCATGTCCTGCCCACCGGCGGAACCGCACGCTGGGCTTCGGGTCTGTCGGCCAACGATTTCCTACGAGCCCACAGCGTCATCGCCTACACGGCCGAAGCCTTGCGTCACGACGCCGCCGATGTCCAACGCCTGGCCGACATCGAAGGCCTGACCGCCCACCGCGCCAGCGTCGATGTCCGGCTAGGCTAGAATCAACCCCAACGTTGCACTGCCCCCCCCTCGCAGGACGAGGTCGCGCCATGATGGAATACAAGGGATACATCGGTAATCAGGTTTGGGGTCAGACCCTGTTTTTTGTTTTCCTGCTGGGGCACGGGG
>SKVE01000528.1 GCA_007129635.1 Planctomycetaceae bacterium | reverse complement strand
GGGGGCGGGGGGGGGGGGGGGGGGGGGGGGCTGGTGACGGCGGGTGCTTCCGCCACGCGGGGTGGAGCAGAACGATCCGAGTCGCGCATCTGCATGGCGACGAACAATGGCAGGAAGATGCCGGCGATCAACATCAGCGTTCCCAATCCGCATGCCAGGATGATCGTCGGATTGCTTCTTCTCGATCGACGGGCCTTGGACGCCGCTCGGGTGCGCAGACTGGATGCGGCGGGATAGTTCGACGGAGCCGATTGTGCAGCGGGTCGAGGCACCGTTGGGGGCGTCGAGTGTTGGCTGGGTGCCTTGACCGGGACTCGGGGCGCGGCGTACGCGTCGTTCTGCGACGGCCCGGCAGCATGCGACTCGGGGCCGGCTGATGACCGGGCGCGTGGCGCGGGGCGGCGGTACGTGCCCGCACCACTCGATGTGGCCGTCCCACCCACCGGCCCAACTGCTCCAGCGATCAACGCGTTCTTCGCCGATTCGATCTCTACCAACAGACGTGACCAGTCGGCAACGCGAGGTCCCGGGGAATACGAGCGGACTCGCTGTTGAGCCTGCTCGGCGGCGCGTCGGATCTTATCCACATCCGTCTCGCCCGGCTTCACCCCGAGCAACTGGGACGCGTCGGGACTGCGGACCAGCGGCCCCAGCCCCAGCCACTGGTGATAGGGATTGAAATGTTCAGGCACAAAGCTCCTCGTTTTCCTAGTCGTTCTGGGGTTGCAAGGCATCTGTCCCCGTCGGGATTCTCGTTCGGCTCGACCTACGCCAATTATTGCATCGCGTTTCGCTGAGCAAGCCCGCCCTCAAAAAGCGGGGGTTCGGTCTCAGGCAACTCGCAGGAAATAATCTACCTCGTTCGGCGCGGGTCTCCGACCCCGCCGAAACCGCCGACCGAAGGTCTCCCGCGATATTGGAGGCTCGGTCCGAGACCGGCCACAGCGCTGCGGGTAGATTATTCTCTGCGAGGCGCCTCAGGTGTCTGGGCGCCGAAAGGCCTTGTCGATCTCGTCGCGACGTGGCAGCGAGGGTTGAGCGCCGGGTCGCGTCACGGAGATGGCAGCGGCGGACACCGCCCAGCCGACCGAGGTCATCAGATCCTTGCCTTCGGCCAAGGCCAGCGCCAAGGTTCCGTTGAACGCATCGCCTGCGGCCGTGGTATCCACTGCCTGGACTGGCAACGCGTCGACTTGTCGAACTTGATCGTTGACCACCACGCAGCCGCGAGCCCCCATCGTGACAATCGCGTGGCGGCATCCAAGCTGTGTCAGGCGTTTGCCCGCCGCGATCGCTTGGGCGGGTTCCTGGACAGCTTGGCCGGTCAGCAAAGCCGCCTCGGTTTCATTGGGGGTGATGATATCTACATATTTCAACACGTCCGGCGAAGCGATCTGGGGATCGGCGGGCGCCGGGTTCAGGATGGTGGTCAGGCCCATCTGCCGAGCTCGTTGAAGCCCTCGGATCACCGTGTGGACGGGCGCCTCCAAGCAGGCCAGCAACACGGCCGATTGCTCGAACCGCGAGTCATCGATCGCGTCGATGTCTGCGGGCGTCAAGTGCAGATTGGCACCCGAGGCGACACTGATGCAGTTCTGGCCCGCTTGATCGACCATGATCAGCGCGACTCCGGAAGGTTCGCCTTGGATCCGTTTGACCAGATCGCAGCCGATTCCTTCCGTATGCAGGCCTGCCAGCGATTCGCGACCAAGATCATCGTCGCCGACCGCAGCGATCAAGGACACGGAAACCGCCCCGGCGCGTGCCGCGGCCACGGCCTGATTCGCGCCTTTGCCGCCCGCCGCGCGAAAAAAGGTACCACCCACAATCGTCTCGCCAGGTGCGGGCAGTCGAGTTCCCCGGACCACCAGATCCGTGTTGATTGAACCGAGAACAAGGATAGTTGCTTGAGGCATCGTGTTGCTTTCCATGGCATGAGCAGAGGGAGGGTCCACACCAGAACACCCGATTCTACGCGAAACGAGTCGCGAATCCTATTTGCCCAAACAAAATCGGCTGAAAACACGATCCAGGATATCGTCGGTGTATACGGCGCCGACAACCTGGCCCAACTGGTCCAGCGCCCGACGGATTTCGGCAGCGACGATCTCGTCGCCCAAGCCCGCCCCAGCCAGTTCGCAAGCTTGCTGTAAACTGGCC
Source organism: Planctomycetaceae bacterium (assembly GCA_007129635.1). Taxonomy (GTDB): domain Bacteria; phylum Planctomycetota; class Planctomycetia; order Pirellulales; family Pirellulaceae; genus SKKK01. The sequence continues at coordinate 835 of SKVE01000528.1, read as the reverse complement.
GCAGCGGTCCGTAAGCTTTCCCGGCAGCGCAGCAGGGTGCCGATCACCAGACTGGATTCGGCGTCCGAGTCGGCCAGCAGCGAAGCGGCCATCGCCTCCTTTAACTCGTCCAAACCGGCACCGGTCCGGCTGCTGGTGCGAATCGCTTCCTGGTACCCATCGGTCACCGTTGGTTGATCGGTCTTGGTCAGCACGCACAGGACTCGCGAATCGCGGGCCGCCGTCATGTCTGCTCGTTCCCGCGTGTTCAGCGGTCTAGTCCCATCGATGCACCAGACCTGCAGGTCGGCTCGCGCTGCCTGCCGGGCGCCCAGCTTCTGAGCCTGTGCCTGGATGCCGTCCAAACTGTGCGGGGCGATGCCCGCCGTGTCGATCAGCAGACAATCCAGGCCGCCGATCGTCACGCGGCGCGTCAGATAGTCCCGCGTGGTACCGGCGGCATCGGCCACGATCGCTGCCGGTTCACCGACCAGCGCGTTCCACAGGCTGCTCTTGCCCACGTTGGGCCAGCCGACCAGGGCGATCCGAAACACTTCCCCACGTTCGGACCGGCCGACCACTTGAGTTTCCAATGCTTGGATCTGCTGAGCGGCGTCAGCCAATCGCGTCTGCAATTCGACTTCGTCCAGAAATTGGATATCCTCGTCGACGAAATCCAACCCGGCCTCCAGATCCGCCAACAAGTCCAGCAGCGATTCACGTAGTCGGTCCAGCGGACGCGCCAGTCCGCCCGCCAATTGCTGCAAGGCCGAATCCAATTGCACTCGATCACGCGCGTCGATGATCCCCAGCACGGCTTCGGCCTGTGTCAGATCGATCCGCCCCGCCAGAAACG
>SKVE01000965.1 GCA_007129635.1 Planctomycetaceae bacterium | reverse complement strand
TGGAGGCGGGGCAGGTGGGGTTCCGCAAACGGCTTCTCCTGCGTTTGCTGCGGCGTGTCATGCAGGCTCGGCCCGAAGATCTGGATACCGAGATCTTTCAGCAGCGAATCCAGGGTTTTATCGCCGCGACTGAAAAAGGAAGGCGGATTTCGGTACGGGTGGGGCCGCGATCGCAGATCTTGCGCAAGGCGTCCAACCGGAGCGGCTATTTTTCCGGAGCCATTCGGATCGCGATCGACGAGCTACACACGGTCAACGGCGGCCCGCACAGTTGCTGGGTCAATCTCGAAACGGTGGATCCACATCAACACAATGGCCATCGCCATGCTCAAGTCCAGCTATTGAAAGACGAGGGGATTTCGGTCATCTCGGACATCGACGACACGATTAAGCACAGCGAGGTCACCTGCCGTCAATCATTGCTGGCCAATACGTTCCTGAACGAATTTCGCTCGATCGACGGCATGGCGGAACTCTACCGCTCGTGGGCCGATCGTGGCATCGATTTTCACTACGTTTCATCCAGTCCCTGGCAACTATTCCAGCCGCTTCACGACCATTGCCTGTCGGCTGGATTCCCCCCTGGTTCGTTCCACCTGCGATGTTTTCGGCTGCGCGATCACATGATTCGGCGACTGCTGAGGATCCGACGTCGCGGGAAGGCCACCGTGATCCGAGCGATCGTTAACTTGTTCCCATTCCGTCGATTCGTGCTGGTCGGCGATTCTGGTGAAAAAGACCCGGAAATCTACGGCGATATGGCTCGACGGTTCCCCGACCGGGTGATCGCTATCTTTATCCGGAATTTGGCTTCTCATCCTTTGGACGCGGGGCGAGCCGGAAAGGTGCTTCGGGGCATTCCATCCGACAAGCTGCTTGTCTTCGAGCATGCGGCCCAGCTTCTGGACCGATTGCCTTGCTGAAATCCCTGGGACTCCCCTTGTCAGAAGCTGCCGGTTGGTCCATGATTTACGGCTTCGTATCTGGACAGGGAACGCCCACCATGTTTCCCGCTTATTGGTTGAGAAGGAGAAGTTACTGAATGGCTCGTTACACAGGTCCAAAGGCGAGGGTCAACCGGCGTCTGGGAGTGATGATCTACGAGAATGCCGGTGCCACGCGTGCTGCGGAGCGTCGCGAGGCGCCTCCAGGAATGCACACACGCGGTCGGCGGCCCTCGAACTACGGGCTCGCCTTGATGCAGAAGAAGAGGATCAAACACTACTACGGGATCGGCGAACGCCAATTACGGCGGTTCTTCGACAACGTAACTCACAAGAAAGGCAACACGGGCGAGATGCTTCTGTTGCTTTGCGAACGCCGTTTGGACAATGTGGTCCGCCGTGCCGGGTTCACCAAGACGCGGCCGCAGGCTCGCCAGGGGATCGTCCACGGTCACTTTCAGGTCAACGGCCGCAAGGTCACCAAGCCCTCGTACCTGTTACGTCCTGGCGACGTGATCACGGTCCGACCGCGTGAAAATCTGCTGAACCTGTACCGGTACCTGGCCGACGATAATCGCGGCGAGCCCCTGGATTGGGTCAGCTTTGATTCGGATACGTTGCGAGCGACCGTGCAAGGGCAGCCTGGGCCCAGCGATATCAGCTTGCCGGTCGACATGAACATGGTCATCGAGTTCCTATCCCGATAGCGGTTCCATGCATAGTCAATTAGTAGTACTTGGTGGCGGTCCTGGCGGTTACGCTGCGGCCTTCCTGGCGGCAGACGAAGGGCTCGAGGTCACGTTGGTCGAGGCCGAGACGCGGTTGGGCGGGACGTGCCTGTTGCGGGGCTGTATTCCGTCGAAAGCCTTGTTGCACGTGGCGCGTGTGATCGCAGAGGTCGACGAGCTGCGTAGCGAGTGGGGCGTGACTTATGAGGCGCCGCAGATCGACGTGGACCGGGTGCGAACTCGCAAGGACCACGTGATCAGCACCTTGACCAGCGGGTTGACTCAATTGGCCAAACGCCGCAAAGTCCGCGTGATCCAGGCTCGTGGTGTCTTCGAGGACTCGACCACCCTGCGACTGGACGGCGACCATGAATCGATTCCCAAGGCCCGCAAGTTGACCTACGATCATCTGATCTTGGCCACCGGTTCGCTGCCGGCGATGCCGCCCGCGTTCGCGATGGACTCGGATCGGATCATGGATTCCACCGGCGCGTTGAACATGGCCGACATCCCCAAGCGGTTGCTGGTGATCGGCGGCGGCTACATCGGGCTGGAACTGGGGTCGGTCTACGCGTCGTTGGGATCGCAGGTCAGTGTGGTCGAATTGACCGACGGATTATTGCCCGGCGCGGACCGGGATCTGGTGCGTCCGCTGCACAAGCGTCTGAGTCGCTTGTTTGACGAGCGAATTTATTTGAAAACGAAGGTCGGATCGCTGGGTTTGCGTGGTGACGAGGTTGAGGTTGCCTACGAGGGGCCGGCCAAGTACGGGGTCGAGCACTACGACCGCGTTTTGGTCTCCGTTGGGCGCCGCCCGAACAGCAAAGATTTTGGCCTGGAACATACGCAAGTCGAGATCGACGATCGCGGCTTTGTTCAGTGTGACAAGCAGCAACGGACCCGTGATCCGCATGTGCTGGTGATCGGGGACGTGGCCGGCGAGCCGATGCTGGCTCACAAAGCGACGCACGAAGCCAAGGTGGCGGTCGAGGTGGTGTTGGGCAAAGCGGCCGAATTCGACAAGGTGGCCATCCCGGCCGTCGTCTTCACCGACCCCGAAATCGCCTGGGCGGGGCTGACCGAAGACATGGCGAAGGCCAGCAAACGCAAGCATGAGGTCGCGACGTATCCATGGGCCGCCAGCGGTCGAGCTCAGGCGTTGGGGCGTACCGAAGGATTGACCAAACTGTTGATCGATCCCGACACACAGCGAGTCCTGGGGTGTGGGATGGTAGGGCCTGGGGCCGGCGAGTTGATCGCCGAGGCGGTGTTGGCAATCGAGATGGGCTGCGAGGTGCGGGATCTGACCGAATCGATCCATCCGCCCCCG
>SKVE01000604.1 GCA_007129635.1 Planctomycetaceae bacterium | reverse complement strand
TCTGGCGAAGACAACTTCATCCAGCGAACAGATTCACATTGGGGACGTTCTGGAAGTCTCGATCGCCACGGGGATCGAGGACCGATCGCCGCCCAGTTGGGCGCTGCGCGTCAGCGAATCTGGCGAGGTCAACATTCCGCTGGTCGGACCGATCCGAGTCGCTGGGATGTTGCTGACCGACGCGGAGAAAGTCATTCGCCACGAGAGTGTCACGCGCCAAGTCTATCGTGATCCCAACGTCTCCGTGTTGTTGAAGCAGCCCAGACAGATCCGGGTCACCGTCGTCGGTGCGGTGGCCGAACCGGGCACGTACGAGGTGCCGGCGTCGCATGGCGATCTGCTGACCGCGTTGATCGCGGCGGGCGGCTTGAGCGAAAACGCTTCGGCGATCGTCGAGATCCGCAACATGCAGAACACGGATATGATGCTGGCATCGTATAACGGCCAGCGAACAACCCTGGCGGAACACGATGCGGTACGCGTCGATCTGATCGCCGCCAGCGAAGGCATGACGCCCGAGTATCGCATCGAGGACGGTTCGATCGTCATGGTCCGTGAAAAGGAACCAACGACCATCCAGGTGATCGGGCTGGTCCGCAGGCCGAATCAGTTCGAGATTCCTCCCGAGCGACAAGTCCGCCTATTGGACGCGATTGCGTTGGCCGGTGGGCTGACGCTGGAATTGGCTGACAAGGTGACCGTGATCCGGCATCTGGACGATATGGATGAGCCGATTGTCATCCAGTGTTCGATCCGTTCAGCCAAACAAGGTGGCAGCGCGAATCTGATGCTGGCCGCAGGCGATGTCGTCAGTGTCGAGGAGACACCGTTGACCTTTACTATCGGAACCATCCAGAACTTCGTTCGCTTTGGTTTCACTTCCGCAATTCCTGGCATTTAACCTGTCGAAGATCTCCTGATGATGCAGCACGAACAGCATAGCTCGGCCGACGAGTCGATGTTGCCGTCCTCGGCCGATTCGATTCACGCTCTGATCCGCTTCCTGCAAGTTGTCTACTATCGCAAGATCTATGCGGTTTCGGCGGTGGTGGTGGCCAGTCTTCTGGGTGGACTTTATTACACGACCGCAACGCCCATCTACCAGGCCACTTCGCAATTGTTGATCCTGTCGACCGGCCCGGACATTTTGTCCCCAACGATGACGGCGGAATCCAGTCGCCAAGCGTTGATACCCACCTACGAACGGCTGTTCACCACACAGGAAGTCTTGGAGGGGGCGATTGAGAGCCTGCTGCAAGGCCCCGCTGAAAACCGAATCGACTTTGCGGCGGCGCCACGTCATCGCTGGGCGAATATTCTGCGGGGCAACCTGTCAGCCCAAGCCATCCGCCGCACCAACGTGATCGAAATCAGCTACAAGTCGCGTTCGCCGGACGCGGCTGAAGCGGTGGTGGGAGCGGTCGTCCAGTCGTATCTGGAGTTCATGGAACGCAGCCACAAAGATGTGTCGACGGAGATCGTCCAAATCCTGGACCGGGAGCGATTAGATATCGAAGGCCGGTTGAGCACCAAACAGGAAGAACTGCTGGACGTCCAGCGGCGTCTGCGCGATCTGGGGCTCTCGGGCAACCAGAACGTCGTGCATCCGGCCGTACAACGCGTCATCCGGTTGAATGAGACGCTGGTCAAAGTCCAGCAGGATCGCTTGCAGCTCGAAGCGTCGCTATCGGCGATCCAAACCGCGATCCGGGATGGCAGTGATCTCCGCCAGCATTTGACGGCCATCGAACCGCTGATCGGTCGCGAGTTGACGATGAGCGTCATGGGGCTGAATTCGAAGGATATGGAGACGCGGGCGCAGATCGAAAGACGCTTGATGGAAGATCAGACCCGTTTGGAATCGCTGCAGCAGCACTACGGCCAAGCGCATCCCAAGGTGATCGAATTGATGCAGCAGATTCAGGGCGGGCGCCAGTACTTGATGAACTACCAGGAAATGGTCAACCAGCGTTTGGCCGGATTGAGCGACGGACGTTTGGGACCCATGCTGTTGGCAAGGGTCGAAGAACAACTGTCGAATCTTCGCGAACACGAAGAGCGTTTGAATCTGCTCTACGAGCAAGCAGAATCCGAAGCGGTCATGTTGAACGATCGGATGGCCGAGATGAAGATGATCGAGCATGATCTGGCGCGCATGCGGAACCTGCATGATACGCTGTTGAACCGTATCGCCAACATCGATATCGGTCACAGCCGCTCGGATGTTCGAGTAGCTGTCGTCAGCGAACCGAAGGCCACGGATCGGCCCGTCTCGCCCAAGCTGCCGCTGGTTGCCATGCTGTGCCTGGTCGGCGGGCTGGGGATTGGCTTGGCTCTGGTCTACGTGATCGATGTGCTGGACGATCGATTCCGCAGTCCGGAGGAACTGCAGCAACAGTTGGGTGCGCCCGTATTGGCGATGATTCGCGAGCTGACAACGCCCGCGTCCGCCGGATTACAAGCCATCCAGGTACATGTCTCGCCGGAATCGGTCGAAAGCGAAGCGTTCCGCACGCTACGCACCACGCTGGCCTTTTCGGGCAGCGATCTGGAACGGATCGCGATCACCAGTACCGAACCGAGCGACGGGAAGACGACCGTGTTGGCCAATCTGGCGGTGTCTTACGCGCATTCCGGAAAACGCACGCTGGTGATCGATGCCGATCTGCGGCGTCCTGGTTTGACGAAGATGTTCGAGATGCGATCCAACGGAGGCTTGTCGGAGATCCTGCGAGGCGATTCGCCGATCGAGGCGATGTGTCGGCCACGGGTTCTACCCAGCGGCATCGCCCATCTGGATGTGATGCCCTGCGGTCCCAAGCCTTCGAATCCAGCCGAGTTGCTCAGCGGACCACGACTGGCCGATGTGTTGGCGTGGGCCGAAGCGAACTACGACCAGGTACTGATCGATTGTCCGCCGATCCTGGCAGCCGCGGACGCCGCAATCATTGGGCGATTGACCGAAGGCTTGATCGTGGTGATCCAGCCTGAGAAGAACCATCG
>SKVE01000676.1 GCA_007129635.1 Planctomycetaceae bacterium | reverse complement strand
GCAGTAATCGTCGCTGCTGTAGAAGGCGCCCTTTTCGCCGACCACCATCACGCCGCTGTTGGACACATTTTCGATGCCCCACTTGCTGAACACCTCTTGCGGAGGGCGGTTGCCCAGACGGTCGTACCACCAGAACGTGATGGCGGGACGCTCGGAAGTCTCGGCGTACTCGAACTTGATCACCGAGCTGGCCGGGAAGCTGTCGTAGTCGTGCCCCGTGGTTCGGGCAACCACCGAGATCGGGTCACGTAGCTGGCAAGCGACGAACGGGACCGTCAACTGGTGGCAGGCCATGTCGCCCAGAGCACCGCTACCGAAGTCCCACCAGCCGCGCCATTGGAACGGATGGTACAGGCCCGGCCAGTACTCGCGATCGGGAGCGATGCCCAGCCAGACTTCCCAATCCAGCGTCTCCAACGCCCGATCGATTTCCTGCTTGCGACGCGCAACAATCTGCTCGGCTTCGTCCGGGTTCTCTTGCTTTGCCTGCGCCGCGAATCGTTCCATGGTCATGCGACGACCCGGCCCCTGGGCCCAGACCGGACGGTTCGACCAGGCGTAGACCTCTTTCAACTCACCCAAGACGCCGGATTGCAACTGAGCGATCGCCTCGCGCGACGAATCCAAGGCGGTCCCCTGGTTGCCCATCTGAGTGGCCACGCCGGTTTCGGCGGCTACTTGGGCCAGCAATCGCGCTTCGTAAATCGTCCGCGTCAGCGGTTTTTGGGTGTAGCAACTGATGCCCAGCCGCATGGCATCCAGCGTCTGGACGCCGTGCATGTGGTCGGGCGTGCTGATCGTCGCGACGTCGATCTTCTCACCGTGCTTGTCGAACATCTCGCGATAATCGATGAATTGTTCGGCTTCCTGGAAACCCTCCTGCTTTCCCTTGCTTTCCACCCTTGCGCGGTCCGCATCGCACATCGCGATCACGTTGCCGAATCGAGCCGCATTGTTGGCATCGCTGCCCCCCTTGCCGCCGACGCCAATGCACGCCACATTGGGGCGCTCGTTGGCTGATCGGCTGAGCGCGACCCGGTTGCCAGCGGCAACCCAAAAGCCGACACCCGTGGTCGCGGTTACCTGCAGGAATTTTCGGCGAGTTGTTCGAGCCATGAATGAATCCTCCTTCGAAGCATTTTTGGGTTAATCGGGATCAAACTATCTACAAACTATCCCAACAACCCGTTTTATGCAATCGGCGGACGTGTCGAGTTGCGAAAAATGAGGCGGCAGCCCGCCATTGTCCATTTCCTGCGGGATCGGAATCCGGGCAGCCAAAGACAGCACCACTCGCGGCGGACAGCCGCTTCGAAGCACTCGATGGGCTGCGCTGCGAAAAAACCTGAACGATTTTGCCGAATGTGCCGATTCTGCTAGATAGGCGCGAGTTGCCTCGGTTTCATGGTGCCTTCCGAATCGCAGTAGAGAATTGCCGCATGATTAGCTTCGACCTGCGAAGGCCATGGATCACTTGCCTGCTGGGCTGCCTGGTGCTGGTTGCATTGGCCGGTTGCTCGCGCACTCGTTATCGGCTGCGTGCTGATCGCGATACGCATGCCATCCTGCAATCCAAGACGGCCCACCGACCATGGATGCTGCCGTGGAATTATGGCATCATGCCAGACCCCAAGTCGCGTTTCCACGATCCCTCGCCCCTGGATGATCCCCAGTTGCCGATGCCGGCGCCTCAATTGTACGCGTACCGCTTGCCAGCGTTACCCGGACGGCGTTCGACCGGCTCCGCCGACCAGGATCCGCGGTGGGAAATGTCAGGGGCAGCGGATGGATCGATCTGTCTGCAGACCACCGATCCACTGGATCAGCACCCCATCCGATTGACCGCATTTCAAGATGCGTCGCCGGAAGATGCTGCTGCCGCCGAGCCCATCGAGCCGGGGCGGTCATCGACGGATTCTGTGCCGATGATCTCCGGCGAGGCGCAGATCGCCCCGATTCCCGAGTTTATCTGGCAGTCGCTGCCCGACAGTTCTTCGCGGCGGATGTTTGAATTCGAGTCCGTGCGTGAGGAATACGAGCGCACGTTCGGCCAAGAACCCACACCCGAACAGCGGGACGCATCGCCGCGATTGAGCTTGGAGGACATCCTCCATCTGGCGGGGATCAATTCACGCGAATACCAACGGCAGAAAGAGATCCTGTATCTGGCCGCGCTGCGGTTGACCCTGGATCGATTCGACTATGACCTGAAATTCAGCACGAGCGGCAATCGCCACACGGTGGACTATACACACAATCGGATCGGCGGCGACACGGTGAACCGCTTGAATTTGCCCACGGTCGTCACGACGGACAAGCTGATGAATTCGGGAGCCGATCTGGTGGCCAGATTTGCCAATAGCGTTGTTTTGACATTTAATGGGGTGGATGGTTTTGCAGCGGATGTCGGTTCGACGTTGCTGCTGGACCTTTCGCAGCGAGTCATCCAGCGTGATGTGATCTTCGAACGATTGACGCAATCCGAGCGGGATGTGGTATATGCCGCGCGCGATCTGGCTCGTTTCCGCAAAGAACTGTTCCAGCAGCTCAGCGCCCAGTACTACCGCCTGCTGCTGAATTATCGTCGCATCGAAATCGATTCGCAGGACTATTTCAGCAACCTGCGCGGCTGGCTGCAAAGCCAGGCTGAGTATCGTGCCGACCGCCGCGCGCGATTCGAGGTGGATCAATTCGAGCAGCGGTCGTTGGAAAGCCGCAGCCGATTGATCGGCACCAGCAATTCCCTGGAACAAGCGTTGGACCAGTTAAAGATCAGGATCGGCTTGCCGACGGAATTACCGATCAACCTGGACCTGGCTGAATTGGAAGAGTTGACGATGCGCGATGAAGCGGCCGCTATCGAAGAGCGGGTGCGCCGAACATTGCGCGATTTGATGGTCGAGCGTGAAGAGGCCGAGGTGGAACGGATCAGCGTGCTGTTGAACGGAGCGATCGACTTGACCGACAAGACGATGCGCATGCTGGAAGCACGCCAGGTTTTGACAGGCGAATCGGTGCCGCTCGAAGAACTGCAGCGGCTGTTGGAAGAATTGATGGTGGAAGAAGCTCGACTGGTGGTCAGCTTTAACCGCCAGGTGCTGTTGCAGGACTTGGCTCCGCAAGAGGGACGCGGTTTATTGCTGCCGCCTGTCGACGGAGCAGACCCCGGGATCCAGGCCGCGGCTAGTGCTCCGCCACTGCTGGTATTTCGGCGCTCGATGGAACTGGTCCATTCCCTGCTGCGATTGATCGAGCTGCAATTGCCCTTGATCGAGCGATTGCCGGATCAAACCACGCTGGCAGAGGAGATCCGGGGTGCGATCGAACAATTGAGCAGCCGATATGAACAGCTCCGCGACAGCTTGGCAAAGGTGATCGAAGAGCGCGCCTTGGACCAGATTCCCGATCTGGTTGAGTTGGCGGAATTGCTGTTGAACGAGACGCAGATCCTGGCCGATGACGTTGCGGACATTTTGCAGTCACCGACGCGAACGCCCGAAGCCAAGTTGAATTGGACGGTTCGGCAGGTGGACGAATTGAGCGTTGCGACCCAGCAGTTGCTGGACGCCAGCAGCATGGGGCTGACGCCGATCGAGATCCAGATGGATGACGCTATGCTGACGGCCCTGACGCTGCGTTTCGAACTGATGAACCAGCGCGAGCGGTTGGCCGATAACTGGCGCAGCATCAAACTGGCGGGCGATGACTTGAAGTCTATCCTGAACGTGCGTGCCAGCCAGGAAGTCCGCACGCGAAGCGATGTCAACCGGCCGTTCGACTTCACCTTCGATGATAGCCAGACGCGAGTGATTATGACCTTTGATGCCCCGCTGAATCGCAGGGCTCAACGAAACCAGTACCGCGCGTCGTTGATCAACTATAATCTGGCTTTTCGCAACCTGATCAACGCCGAAGACCAAGTCAAGTTCCAGGTCCGCAACACGTTGCGCGACTTGCAAGTCGACCGCGAACAATACCAGATCGCCGTATCGAGTGCCGCTCTGGCATTCGAGCGGGTGGTCAGCACTCGGACGCAATTGGAGCAGAACTATGGCCGGATCACGGCTCGTGACGTCTTCGAAGCTCAACAGGACTATACCCGGTCACTCACCTCGCTGGCCGCTGCCCATATCGGCTACCTGATCGACCGCATCCAGTTGTTCATGGACTTGGAACTGTTGACGGTCGACGACCAGGGGTTCTGGTCCGAGCTGTATCAAATGGATTTCCAGCCGCAACCGAATCTCCATCTGCTCGATTACGGTTCGCCCGTCTACGGGGATCTGCCGCCAGGGCCTTGGTTCTCGCATAAAATGAAACGAATGCTCTACGTGCCCCCAGGCGAAACGGTGATCTTCCAGCCCGCTGGTGCCCCGGACCGACCTGAGTATCTGCCCGCAGCGGAAGACGTCGAGCAACTGCCCGAGCCAGCCGTCCCCCAATTGCTGCCCGAACCCTAAGCTGTTTCATCCGTGCTGCTTTTTGCGTCGGTACTGTAGCCGAATTTGCCAAAATTCGGGCGGCGTCGGTAGGACTGTAGCCGAATTTGCCAAAATTCGGGCGGCGTCAGTAGGACTGTAGCCGAATTTGCCAAAATTCGGGCTGTGTCGGTAGGACTGTAGCCGAATTTGCCAAAATTCGGGCGGCGTCGGTAGGTCGGTAGCCGAATTTGCCAAAATTCGGAAGGCGTCGGTAGGTCGGAACGAGTACGGGAAACCCCGCACCCCGCACCCCGAACCACGAACTGATAGAGCCTGGCCAGCGGGTCGTCGCCTAGAAATCTTTCGCATGGCCCGTGGGTGGTTGATTTCCGGCTTAGCTGTTATCCTATCGCTGTTTTCCCGGACAGTCAGCAGCAGCTACCGGTGCGGCCGAGTGACTGTTCGGCTCGAAAACATAAGAGGCCGCAACAAAACCACGTCGGTCTCGGAGATCCCGACCCACGTGAGGACGTCGGTCTCGGAGATCCCGACCCACGTGAGGATGTCGGTCTCGGAGATCCCGACCCCGTTACGTTCACTCGTGCAACGCGACCTTGATTGAAAAAAACTCCTGGCCGGGTGCTTACCGCCTCGAAGGAAAGTTTTAGGACTCGAAAGCGATAACATGACTGACGAATTACAGACGCCTTTTTCCGAGGTGCCCTCGTGGGTATCGGATGCCGTCTTCTACCAGATATTCCCCGATCGTTTCGCACGCAGTTCCCGCGTAGAGAAGCCCTCGTGCCTGCTGCCTTGGGCGGCAGCGCCGACCTCGCACGGATACCATGGTGGGGATCTTTGGGGTGTGGTCGAACATCTGGACCATCTGGTCGATCTGGGGATCAATGCCCTGTACCTGACGCCCATCTTCCAATCCGCGTCGAACCATCGCTACCACACGCATGATTACGAAAAGGTCGATCCGTTGCTGGGCGGCGATGCGGCGCTGCGCGCGCTGGTCGAAGCCGCTCACCAGCGTGAAATCCGTATCGTGCTGGACGGCGTGTTCAATCATGCAAGCCGAGGGTTTTTGCCGTTTCACGACATCCTGGAAAACGGACCGGATTCGCCGTGGTTGGAGTGGTTCCGCATCGGCGACTGGCCGCTGGCCCCCTACGACGATACCCGCCCGTCGAACTATGATTGCTGGCTGGGCAACCGCGGGCTGCCAAAATTCAACACCGACCACCCGCCGGCTCGCGAGTACCTGATGCAGATCGGTGAGCGCTGGATCCGCGACTTTGATATCGACGGCTGGCGTCTGGATGTGCCGGACGAGATCACCACTCCCGGGTTCTGGGAGGAATTCCGCCAGCGAGTCCGGGCGATCAAGCCGGATGCCTATCTGGTCGGCGAGATCTGGGAGGATGCTCCCGATTGGCTGGAAGGCGACCGCTTCGACGCGACGATGAACTATCAGCTAACGGCCGCCATCATCGCTTTCACCGCCGGGGACCGAGTCAGTTCGGTGCTGGTTAGCAACCGCACATACGATCCGTGCCCCGCGATCGACGCCACCGAGTTTGCTCGCCAGATCGACCGATCCTTGAACCTGTATTCCTGGCAGGTCATCAAGAGCCAACTGAACCTGCTGGACAGCCACGATACGCCTCGATTACTGAGCCTGGCGCGGGGCGATCGGGCGACCGTCCGCCTGGCGACCCTGTTCCAGATGACTTTTCCCGGAGCACCTTGCATTTACTACGGGGATGAGATCGGGCTGCGAGGCACCGAACAATACGACCAGCCGCACCAGGACGCCGACGCGCGTTGGCCGTTCCCCTGGCACGACCGATCGCTGTGGGACAAGGACTTGCTGTCGTTCTTTCGCCAGGTGATCGCTCTTCGCCACGCTCATCCTGTGCTGCGTCACGGACAGTACCACCCGTTGTTGGCACAAGATCACTGCCTGCTGTTCGCGCGATCCGACCCACATCAGACGCTGCTGGTCGCCATCAACGCGGGCTCGTCGGCCGCTGGACTGCATCTGCCCGCGCCGACCTGCCCGGGGCATGGCACGACGCTGACGCCCCTGTTCGGCGCGGCCCAGTCCGCTGAACTGGACGCCGACCACTGGAACCTGGACCTGGCCGGCCGCACAGCAGCCATCTGGCTCCGCACGGAAATCGCTTAAAGGCTCGCGAGGCGGAAGTTCGCACATGGCAAGCCCACCGGATCGAGGCCTCCCTCCTCAGAGGGTTTTCAGCCATTACCCGGTGGTCCCCGCACCGCCACCGCCGAGCATGGAAACCCAATAGGTGCCACCCACCTTTCGTTTATCGAATAATGGGTGGCACCTTTTGGATGGGTGGCACCTTTTGGGTTAACAACCGCGATGTAGCCCTCAACTTCATCATCCGGGGGGGTCCCTCCAGCGATAGGCACGATAGGTGCCACCCACCTCTCGATAGGTGCCACCCATTTTTCGGATCGAAATATGTCGCAATTTAATTGGTGGGTGGCACCTTTCGTGTTCCTGACGCCCCTGTTCGGCGCGGCCCAGTCCGCTGAACTGGACGCTGACCACTGGAACCTGGACCTGGCCGGCCGCACAGCAGCCATCTGGCTCCGCACCGAAATCGCTTGAATGAAAGGTGCCACGCACCTTTCGCACTCTCGTACTCAGCACCTTTTGTGAAAGGTGCCACCCACCATTCGTGCTCTTTCGTGGGATCGAGGCTGCCGAGCCAGACCTGGAGAGGGTTTAGCGATTAGCTCTGAGCGGTGCCACCACCGCAGGGGAATCAGAAAGGTGCCACCCATCTTTCGTGCGATCGTGCTCTCGTGCTCAAAATTTGAAAGGTGGGTGGCACCTTTCGTGCCGGGATCTGGTGGCTGCCGCGTCCGGCGATGTTTGGCCAGATCCTATGCACTCAACTGGTTGACTGGCGAGCGGTTGAAGCGATAATCGAGCACTAGGATGTCTTTTTGTCCTGGTTCTATTGGTGCTCGTTTGGGGAGCTGAGGAATCGATCATGGCGCATCGGATGAGTCGGCGGTCGTTTGCCAAGGCGGGGGGGGTGTCTGCGATGGCGTTCGCAGCGTCCAGTGGGGCGCGGGTTCATGGGGCTAACGAACGGGTTCGGTTGGGGTTCCTCGGGGCTGGCAACCGTGGCTGTCAATTGATCCGATCGTTCCAAAAGCATGACGATGCGCTGGTGGTGGCCGTGTGTGATGTCCACGAACCGGCTCGGGAGACTGGTCGGCAGATGGCGGGTGGGCAGGTGGCGACCTACCACGATTTTCGCCAGGTCCTGGAGCGTCCGGATATCGATGCGGTTGTGATCTCGACTCCCGATCACTGGCACGCGATCATGATGATCCAGGCCTGCCGTGCCGGGATGGATGTGTTCGTCGAAAAGCCGCTTTCGGCGACCATCTACGAAGGTCGTAAGATGGTCCAGGCGGCTCGGCGATACGATCGTGTCGTCCAGGTCGGCACCCACCGCCGATCGTCCCAGATGTATGCGGATGTGGCCGAACGGATCCGCCGCGGCGACATCGGCAAGGTGACGATCAGCCGTGCATTTCATCTGAGCAACATGTATCCGTTGGGGATCGGCAAATCGCCACCGACCCCTCCGCCGAAAGATCTGGACTGGGACCTTTGGCTGGGGCCTCGCCCCATGCAGGATTACCAGGACAATATCACGCCATACAAGTTTCGCTGGTGGCATCTTTTTTCGTCGCAGATGGCCAATTTCGGTGTCCACCGCCTGGATGTGATCCGCTGGCTGACCGGCGAACTGGCTCCGTCGTCCCTCTGCGCGATGGGCGGCCGGTTTGCGGTGGACGATGATCGCACCATCCCGGACACGCTCCAAGCCACCTTTGAATTCGCGTCCGGCCGTCTGGCGGTGTTCGGGCAATACGAGGCCAGTCAGAATCTAGCGTTGCCGATTTCGCGAGATTTGGCGCGAGCTCAGGTCGAATTTCGCGGTACCCAGGGCACGCTGTATATCGGCGACCGTGGCTACGAGATCCTTCCCGAACGAGGCGGACAGTTCCAGGAACCGGGGGATCGGATGGAACCCGAGCGTCAGCAGACGACCGACGGGAACCTGACCGACCAACACACCCGCAATTTCCTGGATTGTGTAAAATCACGCGAGCGACCGACCGCCGACGTCGAGATCGGCCACCGATCGACTACCTTCAGCCTGCTGGCCAATATCTCGTGGCAGACTCGCTTGCGCATCGAGTGGGACGCCCAGCAGGAACGTATCTTGAACAGCCCCGAATTAAACGATCTGCTGCACTACGAATACCGCAAACCATGGACGTTGGAATGATCGCCAATCCGGGGCCAGCCGATCGGATTCTGTGCCAGGCAGATCCACCGCCTTTGGCGCCCAGCACCGCAAGTTACAGGAACCTTGATCATGTTCGCCCTGTCCCCTACTCCCGCTCGATACCTTCCACTGCTAGCCGCGGCCGTTTTGTTCTTCCAGTTGGCTTCGATCAACGGCGCGACCGCAGCCCAGGACGAGGATTCGCAGCCTGTGCCCGAGCGGGCGGTGGTGGTCGCGGAGGATCGATCGGCTGGGCAGCTTGATCCCTACCAGCGTCAAGCGGTCGAACGCATGGCGAGCTTGAAAGCTGACGACGATGCCGATCGCCGGCGGGCAGCCGAAGCATTGGGATACCTGAGATACGCTCCGGCGGCAGCGGCACTGCAGCATGCCTTGACCGATCCAGCGTCGGCGGTCCGTCGTGAAGCAGCGTTGGCGCTCGCCTGGTGTGGCGGTCGCGATGCGTTGCCACCGTTGTGCACCGCGTTGCAGGACCAGGACTGGGCGGTGCGCCAGGCGGCTTGGGTCGCGTTGACGAACCTGACCGGCATGGATTTTCCTTTCGACGCGCTGGCCGATCGACGGATTCGCAATCAACAATCGGCCGTTTGGCGGCAATGGGTATCCGAGCTGCAACCGGAAGCGATCCCGCCGGACGTATTGGCGCTGCTGGGCGATCTGACGGAAGACGAACCTACGAACGATGCGGCGGGGCGGCCGGTTCGGGTCTCCTCGTGTTACATCGGTGGCGGGGTATTGGGCCAGACATCCGATCCCGCATCGATCACCGACGGCAGCTTGAAGACGTTGTGGATGACCAAGGACGTTGACTTCCCGCAATCCTGTACGATCGATCTGGGGGCAGGAGTCCAGGTGGGTCGCGTGATCATTCACCAGCATCCGCCATTCGCGATGACCGAGTATTCGATCGAGGTCGCGGTGGAACCCGACGAATTCATCCAAGTCGCTCATCGGGCTCAGGCCCCCCCGACAACTCAGACCGTTTCTTTCGAACCTCGCCCCGTGCGTTATCTGCGTATCAACTCGCTGGCCGCCCGGAACCCCACCTATCCTACGGCGCTGCTGCAAGTGGAAACTGGGCGTCAGGCCGCGCCGGTCGGATCGGAAGCCCGTGATCACCAGATCGAGCGGGCGTTGCGAGCGCTCGGCGTCTTGGGTGGCGTGGATGCGGACGAGCATGTGATCCGAGCGATCCGCCCATGGCTCGATTCGGTATCGACCGACGAGACTCGGTATTCCGCCAAGCGTCGAGTCCAAGCGGGCATCCGCGCGTTGGGCCTGCTGGGCGGCGACAGAGCATTGGAGGCGCTGGTGACGATGTTGCACAATGCACAGTGGGCTCGCTATGCGGCCGATGCGCTGGGAGATCTGGGTGGCGAGGAGGCTGCTGCGGCCTTGCTGACGGCCTATCCGGATTATGCTCGCGGATTGAACCGGCCAGCCAACCCGCGGCGGATCCACTCTTCGGACACCGGTCGGTTCGACCCGCGAGATCGCATCCCCGCCGCTACGTACGCGATCGCGATGTCGATCAGCCGGATCGATTTCCAGCGACGTGAATCCATCGAGGCGTTGCGCGATATCGGGCCGCTGCTGGTTGCCAATATTCCCAGCGACGCCGACGCGATGATGGTCTACGACGTGGAACCACATCAACAGATCATCGCCTGGTTGCTGGATCGCGTGGGGTTGCGACAAGCCGTGGTGGATACGGCGTTCGAAGCGCTGGGGCAGGATCGCCGGGTGCCGGAGATCCCGCAGCGTGAGACGCTGCGGGAATTGGCGCGAGGACAATTGGATACGGAGTTTCCCGCCAACGCCGACCAGCCTCCTTACGCCGGCAATTTCCTGGCCGCCCTTTGCCGCGATCCGGCGGACGTGCCGCTGCTGTTGAATCTGCTGGACCATCCGAACCACTGGGTACGGATCAATGCCGTCAAGGCGTTGATCTTTATGGACGCACGGGAAGCGGTCCCGGTGATCGCGGAACGACTGGCCGCATCACCGCCCGAGGCCGATTACGGTTTCTTCGCCGAACGGCTGCACGACACATGGCAGGTCGGCCAAGACGAATTCAACGATCCGACTCCGCGATTCCGCGAGGCCTATCTCATGGCCTTGGGGCGATTGGACGCTGCCGATCACGTGCCGCTATTGATCGAGATCTTGCAAGACGAACGGAACGTGTTGGAGAGTCGTTACGCGGCGGCTGTGGCCCTCGATCAGCTCGGCACCCCCGACGCTGTAGACGCGCTGCGGCAGGCCGAGGCGGATCACGACTTTCATTCGGTGCGGATGGTGGCCCGGGAAGCGATCTGGAAACGCGATCTGGCGCCTCGAATCGAACCGCGATCGGAACCCGATACGGACTCGGAAAGGCTCGGGATACCGCCGACTCCCATCGGCCAACCAACCGAGATCATGGTACCCGAATCTCCCACTCGGTTCGTGTTCCTCCAGGGTGATCACAACCCGCACAACACGTTTCGGACCGACAACTGGCGCCAGACCCACAACACGACCGACGCGGGGCCCGTGTACCGTCCGGGTCG
>SKVE01000614.1 GCA_007129635.1 Planctomycetaceae bacterium | reverse complement strand
TACCTGCCGTTCGATCTGACCACCGCCTACATCAATACCATTCCACCGCATCGTCAGCCTGCCATGCCTGGCGACGTGGCGGTGGAATCGCGCATTCGCGCGATCAATCGGTGGAACGCGATGGCCATGGTGGTGCGGGCATCGCGCCGAGGTGGTGAGCTGGGTGGCCATATTGCAAGCTTCGCCTCGGCTGCCACACTTTACGATGTTGGCTTCAATCACTTCTTCAAGGGTCCGGATCATGCGGATGGCGCCGACCTGCTCTACATCCAGGGCCATTCCTCGCCCGGTGTCTACGCGCGCGCCTTTCTAGAGGGTCGGATCAGCGAAGACCAGCTCGATCGCTTTCGCCAGGAAGTCGATGGCGAGGGTTTGAGCTCCTATCCGCATCCGTGGCTGATGCCGGATTTCTGGCAGTTTCCAACCGTCTCCATGGGCTTGGGTCCCATCATGGCGATCTACCAGGCCCGGTTCCTGAAGTATTTGACCAATCGCGAGATCGTCGATGCCTCTGGCCGCAAGGTCTGGTGTTTCCTCGGCGATGGCGAGATGGACGAGCCGGAGTCGCTGGGCGCCATCTCGCTGGGTGGGCGCGAGAAGCTCGACAACCTGGTATTCGTGGTCAACTGCAACCTGCAGCGTCTGGACGGCCCGGTGCGCGGCAACGGCAAGATCATCCAGGAGCTGGAGGGTGTGTTCCGCGGCGCCGGCTGGAACGTCATCAAGGTGATCTGGGGCTCTTATTGGGATCCACTGCTGGCTCGCGATACCCAGGGACTGCTGCGCAAGCGCATGGAAGAGGCGCTGGATGGCGATTACCAGAAGTACAAGGCCAACGACGGCGCCTACGTGCGCGAGCATTTCTTCGGCGCTTACGACGAGTTGAAGGAAATGGTCGCCAACCTGTCGGATGAGGATATCTGGCGACTCAATCGCGGCGGACACGATCCGCGCAAGATTTACGCCGCCTATCATGCCGCGACTCATCACCAGGGTCAGCCGACGGTCATCCTGGCCAAGACCATCAAGGGTTACGGCCTGGGCAAGTCGGGCGAAGGTCAGAACATCTCGCATCAGCAAAAAAAGCTCGACGAAGAAGGCGTGCGCTATTTCCGCGATCGTTTCAACGTTCCGGTCAGCGACGACAGGCTGTCCGAAGTGCCCTACTTTCACCCGGGCGAGGACTCCGAGGAGGTTCGCTACATCAAGGCCCGGCGTGACAGCCTCGGTGGGTTTCTGCCGGCGCGCCGGGTCGAGGCCGAGCCGCTGCAAACACCGGCGCTGGAGGCCTTCGAGTCGATCCTCAAGGGCTCCGGGGAACGCGAGATTTCCACCACCATGGTCTTTGTGCGTACGCTGGCGGTGATGTTGCGCGACCAGCAAATAAAGTCCCGGGTGGTTCCCATCATCTGCGACGAGGCCAGGACTTTCGGCATGGAAGGGCTGTTCAGACAGATCGGCATTTATGCGCCCTTCGGCCAGCTCTATGAGCCAGTCGACTCCGACCTGCTGGCTTACTACAAGGAAGACCGCCAGGGCCAGGTGCTGCAGGAAGGCATCACCGAGGCCGGGTCAATGAGCTCTTGGATCGCGGCGGCCACCAGCTATGCCACCAATGGTGTGGCGATGATTCCTTTCTTCATTTTCTACTCGATGTTCGGCTTCCAGCGTATCGGTGACCTGGCCTGGGCCGCCGGCGACATGCGATCGCGGGGCTTTCTGATCGGCGGCACCTCGGGCCGGACCACCCTCAACGGCGAGGGCTTGCAGCATGAGGATGGTCATTCTCACGTCATGTCGGCGACCATTCCCAACTGCATCAGCTATGACCCGACCTTCGGCTACGAACTGGCGGTGATCCTTCAGGACGGGCTCAAGCGCATGTACGCCGATGGCGAGGACGTGTTTTACTACGTCACCGTGCTCAACGAGAACTACAGGCATCCGGCGATGCCGAAGGGCGCTGAGGAGGGCATAGTCCGCGGCATGTACCTGCTGCGCGACTGCGGTCTGGGCACCAGCGATCCGTCCAAGGCCAGGGTGCAGCTGATGGGCAGCGGCGCGATACTGCGCGAGGTGATTGCCGCGGCTGATCTGCTGGCCGAGCATTTCGGGCTGGACGCCGACATCTGGTCGGTTCCCAGCTTCACCGAGCTGCGCCGCGAGGCGATGGCGGTCAGTCGTCGCAATCGCCTGAAACCCGAGGCCGAGCCGGTCCAGCCCTATGTCACCGGCCTGCTCGAGGGCCGGCCGGGACCGGTGGTGGCGGCCACCGACTACATCCGGGGCCACGCCGACCAGGTGCGCGAGTTCGTTCCACAGAACGATTACATCGTGCTGGGTACCGATGGCTTCGGCCGTTCCGACACGCGCGAGAACCTGCGCCGGTTCTTCGAGGTCGATCGCCGTCATGTTGCCTGGGCGGCACTGGTTGGCCTGCATCGTCGCGGACAGTTCAGCGACGAGGATTTGCGCCAGGCCCGAGAGGTTCTCGAGATAGACCCCGACAAGCCGCTGCCGACCACGGTATAGCTGCGGCAAACGAAGTTTTCGCACAGCGACGCAGATTCGAGACAAATGCCATGAGCAACAACAAGGAAATCAAGGTCCCAGACATCGGCGATTTCGACAAGGTGCCGGTCATCGAAGTGCTGGTGGCCGAAGGCGACCGGGTCGAGGCCGAGCAGTCGCTGATCACCCTGGAATCGGACAAGGCGACCATGGAGGTGCCGGCGTCGGCGCCTGGGAAGGTGGTGGAGTTGTTGGTCAAGGAAGGCGATGAAGTTGGGGAAGGTGATGTGATTGCGGTGGTCGCCGTTGACGACGGCGACGGGGAAGAGGGGAAGAAGGAAGAGGAAAAGGGGAAACGGGAGACAGGAGACGGGGAGGCGGAAGACGGCGCAACCGAAGGCGGGGAAACGGAAGAGGAGGAAACCAGGAAAGGCGAAAGGGAAGAGAGGGAGCCGGAAACCGGAAACCGGAAACCGGAAACCGCAAAAGATGCCC
>SKVE01000953.1 GCA_007129635.1 Planctomycetaceae bacterium | reverse complement strand
TCCTTCTGGACAGCGCCCTTCTGAACTGGGCCCTTCTGGACCGCGCCCTTCTGGACCGCGCCCTTCTGGACGTGCATACCACCCAGCAACCCAGGTCCCATCATCCGCCGATGAACGATACCTCGTTGGACTGCACCCTTCTGCTCGCAACCCTTCTGGACGTGCTCGCAGCCTTTTTGAACCGGATCACAGGCCTTCTGGACGTGACCCTTCTGGACGTGACCCTTCTGGACGTGCCCCTTTTGAGTGGCATCTTTCTGCACCCAGGCGTCGCTACCACGCAGCGCGCCGAGCAGCGTCGACGCACGGGCTTCGGAAGCGGCCACAAACAAACCGGCAATCAACAGCGCCGGCAATACAAGACGACATTTCATTTTCCGTGACTCCTACGAACAAGTGACATACGGTACACAACCCGGATGGCGCGATACGCCAGTTGCCGGACGACGGTGGATGCCGGTTCCATCAGACTGTCCACCTTCGCGGAGGCTGCCGCCCGGCAAACTTGATCCCTCCCCGAGCGACTATGATTGTCTATCGGCTGCAACTCTTGCGCATTTCGGCTGTTTCACCCAGTGCCATTCTTTTGCGCAATCCTCGTCGCCGGATATTCCTGAGATATCGGTTGTACCAACCGAAGGGAATAAGACGGCGGCTTGGCGGTTCGCGGCACTCTAGCGGAGGTCCGTCGAACGCCTGGCGTCACGGAGAAGAGGCGGGTGCATTACCTCCAGCAAGGCTTGGTGATAATGCTGCTGCTGTTCTTGAAAGTGTGTGACCAGCGAAGACGCTGGGCTCTGGCCTGCGAGGACTTGACGAATCACTCCCGGCAAACTGTCTTCCAATGTGGGGTTGGCACCGACTTCGAACGCTTGAACAACACCTTGAGCGTCCAGGACCACCACCGTGGGTGCGCCGGGGATCTGAAAGATGTCTCTGCCATAGGCTTCGAGATCACGGACAACCGGCATGGTCAGATCCCATTCTTCCGCCAGTCGATGAAGCTGCCGGTTTCCCACACTGGTCGGCTCGGTGCAGACCGCCAAAAAGGTAGTCGTCGAGTCATGGGCCATTTCGCGTTGAATGTTGGCTAACTGCCGTAAACAGAGTTCGGAGGCCGGATGGATGTTGAACCAAGCCAGCACGCGAGTTTTTCCCTTCAGGGAACGTTGCGTCCATGGCTGGGAGTCCAACCCGACGAAACGGAATGGCTCGGGCACCTGGCCCAGTAGATCCGATGGCAGCGGTCTGGGCGGCAGGACAAAGCGGCTGACGATCTTGGCATCGGTTGGAATCGGCATCGCGAAACCATTGCGTCCTAAATCGATATTCATACTCCCTTGACGGAATTCCGCGACCAACGAAAGATCCTCGATCAAGCCCTCGGGATCCAACTGCCGCGCAAGAAGATCGGTCGGATACTCCAGACGTCGCAAAAGATGCGTCTGCCTGTCGATCCAAAAGACGATCGAGCCTTCCTCGAGCGTGGCTCGAACACGGCGGCACGCCTGAGCCGCGATCGGCTGGTCGGAGAGCAGTTCGCGTCGCACCGAGTCCTGGAACAAATGCTCCAAGGGATGCTCGCCCAGCAGCAACTCCAGGGTCAGCGGAGGTCCGCCCATCCCGCCAGCGATCACATCCTTCGAAATCGGGTCGATGTATACGTCCTCCAGGCTGATTTGTTCTGGAGCCGGACGGACGAGGATCTGGCCATCCAGGTCGCCTGTTTCCGGATCGGCGATGTGCGTGTGCCACGAGACTCCGTCACAGACGACCGTCAATTGGTAGGCTCGCACAATCAGCCGATTGGGCCGCTCCAGACGCACGGCCAGCCGGGCTTGGTCCTCGATCCATTGCCCTTCTTCTCGATACCGCAGACGAACGATCCCCTGGTCCGCGTAAGTCTGAGCCCGTTGGTAGGTATCGATCATCTGCCGCAAAACGGCATCGGCCTCTGCCAACGGTGGAAGCTCGTCTGCCGATTCGGAACGCCGGCCGCACCCCGTTCCCAGCAGCACCATCAGAAGAAGTCCATACGCCACGCCGCCGCTCCACCTGCAGAGGCCCTTTGCGCAACGGCCATTGGCAGCAGAGAAATATTCCTTCACAGCATGGTCTCCGTTCTGTTTTGGCTAATCTAGTGAAATGCATGACCGCAATAGGAGCTATCGCCAACTGACCTCTCGGGCCGAATGAATTGAACCCCCACCAAGAGGCGCGCACTCGTACTCGTTCCAACACAGCGATGTACCCAATTTCCCAGATCGGTGTCAACTTCTATAATCTCCGATTGCGACGCGATGGAAGAAGCAATCCACAAAAAAAGGAGCAAGCAAGATGCCCGAACGAGTTGTAATCATTGGAAGTGGCCCTGCCGGGTGGTCGGCGGCCATTTACGCCGCGCGAGCCAATCTGAAACCGCTACTGTTCGAGGGGACGGTCCAACAGGACATGATCCCGCTGGGACAGTTGGCCTACACGACGGAGGTCGAGAATTTCGCAGGTTTTCCCGCTGGTGATATCCGCGCGTTTGTCGAGACCGCGGTGGCGAAGGATCGACATTGGAATCTTCCCCCGGTCCCCAAGGGGCACGAGCGTGATGGTCGCCCGCATTACGCAGTTCAGGGCGTTGAATTGATGGAGTTGATGAAGCAGCAGGCGATCAATTTCGGTACTCGCGTGGTCGGCGATGATATTGTCGATGTCGATCTTACCGATCGCCCGTTACGCGTCATTCCCCGCGATGGCGAGCCGATCGAGACGCACACGATCATCGTGGCAACCGGGGCTCGGGCGAATTATCTGGGCCTGGAATCGGAGGAGGCGTTTAAGAATCGCGGTGTGAGTGCATGTGCCGTCTGTGACGGTGCGCTGCCTCGATTCCGCGATCGGCCGTTGGCGGTGATCGGCGGCGGTGATTCGGCTGTCGAAGAAGCGACTTATTTGACCGCGTTCGCTTCGAAGGTGTATTTGGTGCATCGCCGAGACGAGTTGCGCGCATCGAAGATC
>SKVE01000467.1 GCA_007129635.1 Planctomycetaceae bacterium | reverse complement strand
TCAGATAGTCGCCCTCGTAACGGATATTGCCCCAGCGGAGTTGCTGACCCTCCTGCAGCCGGGCGGCGTAAGATTGGAGCAGACGCTGGGTGAGCGGATCGGGGATCTGCTGACGCAGTTGCTCTTGCGAGGGCATCGCGAACTCGGCCAACTGCTGGCCGGTCGCCGCATCCAGCCGCAGGCAGCGGTCGTCGTGCAGCACGTAGATGCTGTCGGCGGCGGAAACCAATGGCGCCCCGATGAAGTTGGCGCCGGGATTGTTGGGAAAGTAGACGGTCCGGTCACCCAGCGCCATCTCCTGTTCGTGTTCCCAACTGGTAAAGTTCGCGCCCACTTGCGGCAATTCCGTCGCCCATAGTTCGACGCCCGTGTACACGCAACGCGCCGAGACATGATTCGGTCCCAGCAGGATCAGACGGCCTTCGACCACGTGAGGAATCGGACCATGCAAGTGCCGTGGCAAGGTTTTGTGATTCGACTCGCTGCCAAACCACGCGATGCCCAACGGCGCCTTGACGCGATCATCGTCCGAGTAGGCGCTGTTGGCCGCATCGGCATACTGATGCGTCCAGGTGCCCGATCCCGGCAGGGGGCCAGGACGCCGCAGCAAGCCAACCGCCGAATCGTACGCCAATTCGGCATTCTCCAAGTTGGCCCGTTCCACGGCGGCAGCAAAGCCTTCCTTTCGCGCATCTCCCAAGACAAGCATCGCGATTCCGCCATAAGGCCGGAGCGGTTGAAACAACGCGTCCGCAAAGTCGGGACTCGCCACATCGCCCACCGACTCGGGAACTTCCGAGACGATCAGGCTGGCGATATACGGCGGCAGGCGATGGCTGGTCGCGTCGCCCTCGTGCACCGCGACCCGCGAGCCGTAGAGCCCGGCTCGCGCATACCGCTGGCGCAGTTCGGCTACTTTCGCCGGATCGGGCTCGAAAACCGTGTAATGCATGTCCGATTGGGCCAGCAGTTCCGCCAGCAGCCTTCCGGAACCGGCACCGAAGACCAGGCCAAAGCCGCCCCGCACATCGGTCTGCTCCAGGATCCACTCGGCACGATCGGTCCAGCGGTCACGGGTGCTTTCCATCGGTTCGGGGCGCCATTGATGGACGGTCGTCTCGCGCGGTTCAGCCCCGAAGCAATAAATACCGCCTTCTTCGGTGACTACCAGCAACCGGTCCCTGGCGGCGATCATGGTGAACACCGTGCCGTCGATGCGATGGGGCCATCGTAATTCAGGCTGCTGACGGATGTCGTCCAGTTCCAGGGCAAAGATCTGGCCGTTGGGGCCGCTGCCGTAGAGCATCGAACCTGCTTTGACATGCAGCCGTTGGATCCCTTCCAGGTCCGAGGTCCACAGCGACTGCAGATCGTAGCCATCGCTGATCGCGCCCTGTTCGAGCCGCCCTTGGATGGTCGTGGACCGGTTCATGGCATCTCGAGGCGACTCGGGAATCGGCCGCCCGCTTGAAGAGTCTGCCACCTGCGGTTCCTGGTGTTGGTCGGTTGGCGTCAGTTTCGAATCGTAGGCATGGATGCGTCCCTCGGTAGGTTCGACCCCCAGAAACACTTGTTGATCAACCAGATCCACATGCACCGAGCCATACTGGGCGCCGTCAGCCACGTGATACATGTCCGTCACGTACCGGTCTCGCGTGTTGAAGAACCAGTCGCCGTGCGAGAACACCTGGTGCCCCCCCGCTGCTTTTCCCGTGGCGCGTCCGGCGACGTGAAAGTACAACTGGTCGCCGGTGTGCCGATCAAACACGGCGGGCATGGTCCGGCCACCGGGCACGATCAGCCGGTCGCCGGCGACGACCAGATGCCCTTGCGGCGCTATGCCCCCGAACGAAAAGTAGCTCTTGGAGTCCTCGATCAGGTCGCTGGAACTGCCCGAATTCACCCAACGCACCTCGGCCGTTTTGGCATCGATGGCGACCAGGAACACGCCTTCATTCGGCCAGATGCCTGCGGCAAAGTACAAGGTCCCATCGGCGATCACCGGCCCGCCTCGCACAGGCCACATGCTGATCACCCGCCCATTGCCCAGCACCATGCGGTTGCTGGGCGCGGCGCGAAACCGCCAGATCCGCTGGCCGGTCGCGGCATCCACACAGTGCAGGTATCCATCGTCTGAACCCACGTACACTCGCCCCTGCCATACTACCGGAGCCAGTCGCACCGGGCCGTCTGTCCAATACTGCCAGCGCATTTCCCCCGAATCCAGCTCGTACGCCGTCAGGCTATCGTCGGTCATCGAACCGACAAACATCAGTTCGCCGGCCACCACGGGCTGGTACGAGGCATCGAATGCCAGTTTTTCGAAATCATCCTGCTGCCAAGGCCAAGCGCGTCGCGGCGTGGGCAAGTGCCGCACCCAGTGTAGATGCAACGGATGGGCAAGTTGGTGAGACGTCGAGCCCGAACGGCTGGTGTCGTAGCGATACATCGGCCAATCGTGGACGGCCGGAGTATCGTCCCGTGTCGCTTCCACCTCAGCGGCCAGCGAGATACCGCCGTGCGCAAGCAACGCGGCGACTACCAGCACGAAGAACCATTTGGTAAGAATCCGCTTCAACATGTATGCTCTCCTGTTCATCGGTGATCTTCACGCGGTCCGTCACACCCCAGCCCCAAACGTAGCACGGATGGCAAAGCCGGGGCACGGATCAGCCGCGCAGTGTCTCCTAGGCGCTTGCGATATTGTAAACAAAATGGTGTACGGGATGCGGCTTGGTCGAAAACGACTCCCGACCCCTTCACCCTTAATTCCAACGACCGATGACGGCGTCAATCTCTGGGTCTGGCAGCAGGGGTCACCGTACCGGGCAGTTGATTGGCCAAGGCCAATAGGTCATCCAATCGCGCCGACAGATCCGACGGGCGGCCGTTGGCCGCTTCGCAGGCCGCGTGGATTTCACGAGCCAAACTCAACAACTGATCATACGTCTCGCGGTAATCACCGGTGGGCTGCCGGCTCAGATCGTCCAACATGTCCACGATATTGCTGATC
>SKVE01000701.1 GCA_007129635.1 Planctomycetaceae bacterium | reverse complement strand
CGAACTGAAAGGCTCGCTCAGCCGCTTGCAGGGGGAAATCACCAAGCAGGACAAGAGCGTTTCCCTGACGTCCTTGAAGCTGGAAGGGCAGCGACTGACGATGCGTTTCTCGGGCGATGCGATCGGGCTGAAAGGCCTGGTCCGCATGTCGGCTCAGGTGGGTCCGGATCAGTTGCTGGGCGCGGGCGAAACAGCGACGGGGGACTTCTTCACCTGGTCGGCGACACGTATCGAGGCCGCCAGCCCCGCCCAGCGAAAGCCTGCGCCCGAGGCCGTGGTGCTCGATTTGCCCAGCCGATTCCCTTCGATGGAGTTCGGCATCGCCCGGATGCCCGACCAGCCACGTCAGGTATTGGTCAAGAACGCCACGATCTGGACTCAAGGCCCCGAAGGCGTCCTGGAGGACGCGGACATGCTGGTGACGCGTGGCGTGATCACCCGGATCGGGCATGATCTGCCGACGCCTGGCCGAGCCCTGGTCGTCGATGCGACCGGTCTGCATGTCACGCCCGGATTGATCGATCCGCACCTGCACACCAATATCCTGGGCGGCGTCAACGAAACGGGCGATGCGATCACCGCCGAGACGCGGATCGCCGATGTGCTGAACGGCGATGATATCTGGATCTATCGCCTGCTGGCCGGCGGACTGACCTCGGCCACGCTGTTCCACGGGTCGGCGAACCCGATCGGCGGACAAAATGCGGTGATCAAGTTGCGCTGGGGCCAGCTCCCGGCGGAAATGCTGATCCCGGACGCCGCACCAGGATTGAAGATGGCCCTGGGCGAGAATGTCAAACGCACGCCGACTCGCTTTCCCAATACCCGCCAGGGAACCGAACAGATCATCCGCGATGCCCTGCAGGCGGCCGTGCAATACGGCCAGGACCTGGACCGGCAAGCAGAGCATCCGGCACGCGGACTGCCGGTCCGCCGCGACCTGCAACGGGAGGCCATCCTGGAAGTGATCCGCGGCCAACGTCAAGCTCATGTGCATGCCTATCGGCAAGACGAGATGCTGATGATGATGCGGTTGGCCGAAGCATTCGGATTCACCATCGCGTCGTTCGAACACACCCTGGAAGGCTACAAGATCGCGGACCAATTGCGCCAGCATGGTGCGGCGGCCGTGGTGTGGACCGATTGGTCGTCGTTCAAGGTCGAAGCCCAAGACGGCATCCTCTACAACGCTCGGCTGCTGAACGACGTGGGCGTGTTGACCTCGTTGCATTCGGATAGCACGCAACTGGCGACTCGAATGAACTGGGAGGCGGCCAAGACGGTGAAGACGGGGGTCGATCAGATCGAGGCCATGAACTTCGTGACCTTGCACCCGGCCAAGATCATGGGCATCGATCATCGCACCGGTTCGCTGGAATCGGGAAAAGATGCCGATTTCGTGGTCTGGAACGGGTACCCTCTGTCTGGTTTCTCTATCCCGCAGCAGACTTGGATCGATGGTCGAAAATACTTCGACCGCCAAGCGGACCTGCAGCAGCGGGACGAGGTGCAAAAAGAACGGGCTCGGATCATGATGCTGGTCCTGGGCCAATCGGACAGCGATGCGAACGACTCCGCAGAAAAGGAAGAAGAAACTCGATGAGTACTAGCCATCAGAATAACCGCCCGACGTTACGCCCGACGCGATTCTCGATCACCTTGTTCGCCGCCCTGATGGGCGTCTTGTTCGGCGCCCTGATCGGAAACTCGATCGCTTCGGCGGACACTCCCGCCACGCTCGATCCGCAACCGGTGGCGATTATCAACGCTACCGTGCATCCCGTCTCCGACGCGGTGATCGAAAAGGGGACCGTTTTATTTGCCAGTGGAAAGATCGTCGCCGTCGGCAGCGACGTTCCGATCCCCGAGGATGCGCGCGTGATCGATGCCAGCGGTCAACACGTCTATCCGGGATTCATCCACGGGCAGAGCATCCTGGGACTGTCGGAGATCAGCCGTACCACGGAAAGCACGGATGTCCAGGAATTGGGCGAAATCAATCCCATGATCCGAGCCCAGGTCGCGTACCATCCGGCCAGCGAACATCTTTCGGTCGCCGCCGTGCACGGCATCACGACCGTGGTGCCGACGCCCAGCGGCAGCCTGATCGCCGGCATGCCAGCGGCCATGATGACCGATGGCTGGACTTGGGAGGAGATGACGATTCGCGAAAAGCTGGGGATGGTGATCGAGTGGCCGTCGACCGCCAGTCGCGAGCGAATGGAGCGGCAACTTCAGCAACTGGACGACGCATTGGACAAGACACGTCGCTACCAACAGGCCAGGGCGGCCAGCGACCAGCTCGCTCCGGAGCAGCACCCGATGGATCTGCGATGGGAAGCGTTGCTGCCGGTGGTCGGTCGGGAGATGCCGGTGTTTCTGTCCGTCGGTGACCTTCGTCAGATCCAGGCAGCCGTCGCATGGGCCGAGCGGCAGCAGGTACGCGTCGTGCTGGTGGGCAATCGCCACCTGGATCGCGTGGCCGAACTCTTGGCCGAAAAGCAAATCCCCGTGATGTTGACAGGCGTCATCGGCGGGCCGGCTCATGCTTGGGAGGGTTACGATGCGGGCTACACCGTCGCGGCCCGTTTGCACCGGGCGGGCGTGTCGTTCTGCATCGCCGGCGACACGGGCGCCGCCAACGCTTATCGGTTGGCCCATCACGCGGCCGCGGCCGTCGCGTTCGGCTTGCCGGTGGACCAGGCGCTGAAGGCCATCACGCTGGACGCCGCTCGCATCTTGGGCATCGACGATGTGCTGGGCAGCCTGCAACCGGGCAAGGACGCCACGGTGGTCATCAGCGACGGGCACCCGCTGGAGATCCGGACCAAGAACCAGCAGGTGTTCATCCGCGGCCGGAGCATCGACATGACCGACAAGCACCGACGGCTGTACGAGCGGTACTTGGAAAAACATCGCCACCAGCATATCGCAGAGCCAGCGCCCTCGGACGACCGCCGCTGAAAGCCATCTTGCGCGTGTGGTGCGGCGTCAAGTACTTGGCCAGGAAGCCTG
>SKVE01000267.1 GCA_007129635.1 Planctomycetaceae bacterium | reverse complement strand
CGGCCCCGATGGTTCGCTGATGGCGGTCTGGACGCAGAGTTCCGCCGAAGCTCAGCCGGATCAGCATATCACGTTCTCGCGCAGCACGGACGAAGGCGTGACGTGGTCGGCCCCCCGAGTGATCGCCGGGCCGAAGAGGCCGGGGGATGGGCACATCGCCAGTTGGGGCTTTCCGTTGGTCAGTCGGCAGGGCCGGATCTACGTCCTGTACAGCCAGCATATCGGCAAGCATGATGCCTTTTTCCATACCACGGGCTGGCTGCACGGCATCGCCAGCGACGACCTGGGCGAAACTTGGACGGCTGGGCAGAACATCCCTGTCGCGCGGAGCATCCACGACAATCCCGACCCGACGATGCCGCCGAATTTCCTGTGCTGGCAGAAACCGCTGCGATTGGGCCAGAATGGCAAATATCTGGTGGGTTTGACTCGCTGGACCAGCTACGCGGTCCGCAAACCGCCGACCAAGTCGTGGATCTCGGCCGATTCGCGCGTCGAGTTCATGCGTTTTGAAAACGTGGACGACGACCCGGAACCGAAGGATCTGGTGATCCGCTGGTTCGCAACGGACGAACAGGCGCTGGCTGTCCCGTTCCCCGGACATCCCGAGGTGAGCGTCTGTCAGGAACCGTCGCTGGTCAAGTTGCCCGATGGGCGGTTATTCTGCGTCATGCGCACGTCGGCGGGCAGCCCGTTTTGGAGCATCAGCAGCGACTTGGGCGAAACCTGGACACCGCCGCGGCGGCTGCTGCGCCGAGACGGGGGCCAACCGCTGCTGCACCCGCTGTCGCCCTGTCCGATCTACGATTTGGGCGGCAACCTGGCTGGTAGCGGACGCTATGCGTTGTTCCTTCACAACCACGACGGCCACTACCAGGGTTACGGGCCCACGGACACCAGCTTCCATCGCCGTCCGATCTACCTGGTCCGCGGCTTCTTCAAGGCAGACGCCGAACAGCCCGTGTGGTTCGACGACCCGGAGTTCTTCATGGACCACGACGGCGTGAGTCTCGGCAGACCCGGCACACGCGGCCGGACCGACTTGGCGCTGTACTCCAGTTGGACCGTCCGCAATGACCGGGCGGTGCTATGGTATCCCGACCGCAAGTTCTTCCTGTTGGGCAGACACGTACCCGATCGACAGCCGGGACCGTGAGTCGAAGCACGGACAGCGGCCTGACAAGCAAACGGGACATCAACGGCGAACGGGCCGGCCAAGACGACCGTGAACGATGGTCGGGTGTGTCAACTGCGGAAGAAGCAAGAATCCGTCCATGCGCAGCCATTGATTTAGCAAGCTCAATCAACCGCCAGATTTTGGGCACGACAGACAGTTATTTACAAAACACTCGGACCGGCGCGTAACCGTTACGCAGCCCCGCCTTGTTGGTCAACGTCGTACCGAAAATGGACAGGCGCTCCGAGGCATTGGTTGTGGGGACCGATTGCAGGGAGATTGTGTCCGCCGGGTACCGGCAATAAGATGGCGTTCACCGTGAAACCCAAGGGTTCGTGCCATGATTCAACGACTGGTCTTCCTGTTAGGCGTCACGTGGTCCCTGGTCGGAATTGCCTCGCAGCCAGATCGCATCTTCCACGTTTGCGATTTTGGGGCCGTGGCGGACGGAAAGACCGACTCGGGTGACGCCATTCGCGCGGCAATCGCGGCTGCAGTTGCAGAGACAGGCACGGCGGAAGCACCGGTGGAAGTCGTGCTCGACGCCGGCACCTACCGCGTACGCCACGACAACCAGCGTCGCGGGTATTGTTTTCCCATCCATCAGCCAGCCCACCTGACTGTGCGTGGAGCCGGGCCGGCGACCAAGATCGTCATCGCCGACCCCACCTTGGGCGGCTTTCACTTCGGCATGGGACATCAGGTGACGCTGCGCGATCTGGTCATCGACTACGATCCGTTGCCGTTCTGCCAAGGCACGATTCGAGCGGTGGATGTCGAGCAAGGCGCGTTTGATCTGGAAGTCGCCGCTGGCTATCCGACACCGGACGCCGAGAATTTTGTGAAGGCTCACGAACCTTACGGGAAGTGGGGCATGATCATGGATCCAGCCACACGCCGCATCCGGGCGGGAACCCCCGATCACTACATGACGCCGCGCTGGGAACACCGCGAGGGTCGTGTGTGGCGGTTTTTCACGGCGGTCGGTTTGATCGGCAACCGCGGCCCGATCGTGGTCCGCGGCCTGCAAGTGCGGTTCGCACCGGATTCGGACCGGCTGCTGACGACCGACGCGGACGCCATCCACTGCCAGCAGAACCGCAGCGGACCGGTGATCGAGGACGGTTACTTCGAAGGCATGGCGGACGACGCGATCAACATCTACGCGCCGCCCAATGTGCTGCGCGAAATCCGCGCGCCGACCCAGTGGTTGGTGTCACCCAACTGCCTGATCCTGCCCGGCGACCGGCTGCAAGTGCTCGATCCGCAAACCGGTGCGCTGCGAGGCGAGGTGACAGCGGTCGGAGGAAGACTCGAACAACGTGCTTTTCTCTTGACCTTGGACCAGCCTGTGGCCGGGGCGGTGGCCGGCGAGGATCATCGCTCGGCCGACACGCTGTACAACGTCGATGCTTGTGGAGCGGGGTTTGTGATCCGCCGCAATCACATGCGCGGGAACCGACGCTACGGCTGCCTGCTGCGCGCCGGGGGCGGCCTGGTGGAAGAGAACCTGTTCGAGGATACGACCGGTGCGGGGGTCGTGGTGACGAATGAGCCCGATTGGCCGGAAGGCCCGATGCCGTGGGGCATCACCATCCGCAACAACCGGTTTGTCCGTGGCGGGAAAGGCTTGGGCTACGCCGATGCGTTGACACGAATGGTGGGATTTCTGCGTCTGATGCAGATGGCACAACTCGCACCACCAAACGTGGGGAAATCGTTAGGAATCGCTTGCACTTTCGCGTTTACGTAGGATACAATCACGGGACGTTAGGAGTTATGCCCCAATCGGAGACCCCAAATTGCTGTCCATCGATTTAAGTCAGAGCGACTCAGTCATCCGT
>SKVE01000519.1 GCA_007129635.1 Planctomycetaceae bacterium | reverse complement strand
GAGAGCGTTGATCACTCGCAATCGGTCGCCTGACTGAAGAAACGGACTCATATCGACGGCGACTTCTTGGGTTTTTCCCCAGTTGACGATCGCCAAGTTGGCTCGGTGCGGATCGTATTTGTTCGGGCGCAGAAAGACATGATGGGGGATTTCCGGCGGGGGCTGTTGGCTGCTGATGGCCGTGTTGTTCCGCTGATCGACCGTTCGGTAGTTATGGATGCTGATCGACGCACGCAACACGAAGTTGTCGTGAACGACACAATCTTCGTTGAACGCGGCGGTGTAGCCGATTTGCAGCGGGACTTCGTACAGGATGTTCTCGCTGACGACGATGTCTTTGCTTGGCCTGCCGCCGCCGACCAGCACCCTGGCCCGGCCGCCTTCCTTGCGTGGCGCGAAGGCGATGTTGCCAATGATGCGGAAACCATCGACCCAGGCTCGGGAACTGCCGTAGGCCTGGATGGTCGTCGAGTAGTTACCGAACAGGATATTGTCAGTGATCCACTTGTTTCCGGTTTCGTTTTGCGTGTAGATTCCCGGCCCATGAAAGCGGTCGGGGCCGATCCAGCCGTTGTTGTAGATCAGGCAACCGTGGATCTCGGCGTCGACGGCGCCGCGCCAGAACGAGATGCCGGTGCTGTTGTTGTCATGGACGACCAGGTTGATGAACTTGTTTTCCCGGCCTCCGTTGATGGTGATGCCACCCTGCGGCTGAGCGACCGCCGGTCGCGGATGCGATCCGGGCTCGGTCACACGTCGGTCCCAACGCCTGGACTCGGAGATCGTGAACTCGAGGTCCCACATCCAGACGTATTGCGAACTGCCATCGACGATCAGCCCCCCGTCGATGGTGACCCGCGCGCCGGGCAGGGGCCGAATATGGATGGGGGCGTCCTTCTGGCCGGCCAAGCTCAAGACAAAATTGCCGCCCGTCCATTCGCGTTGCGGGTGGCGATAGACACCCGGCAACATGAAGATCGTTGCACCCGGCTCGACGTGCTGCTTGCCTGCCCAAGTGGAATCGAGGTCCCAAGGCGAGGCTTCGGTACCCGCGTTGCCCGAGTTGCCGCTCGGAGCAACATAGCGGTTCGCAGCCATGGCCGGCACAAACAGGGCTGGCAGATGGATGGCCAGCATCACGGCGATAGAGAAATGGATTCTGTTCGACATCGCAAACTCCTTGAATCTTGTCATTAGACGAGGCCCCAGCCGAAACGTCCAGTCCACCAGACCCGTCCTTTGCCGTGCTCCTATCCGTTCCGTTATTCATCAGTCGTGCTTGGTTCGTTGTTCGTTGTTCGTTGTTCGTGGTGCCGGGTGCGTGTTGGGACAGAAAGATGGAATGACAGAAAGATGGTTCAGCGCGGGTATTCTTCAACCGCTTTCTCCGACTTTACCGATGAATCCGTCTTTGCTCGTTCGATCTCCCCGATGCGACGGTCCAATACCTCGAAGACCTCGTCCTCGTCGAGCCCCTCACCGCGATCCAATTGAGCGATCCCTGCATCCAGGTCTCGCCGCAACTGTTCTCGAGCCTGCAGCAATATCTGTACGTTCATCGCACATGTCCCTGCATTGAACTCCGTTGCGTTTTGCCCTGAAAGGTAGCGCGTCTTCGCGGTCATAGTCAATGTCGTGCTACCCGCGAGGCCTTGGTACATTGTTCACGATCGCAGCATCCAAGACCATCTACCTGGCCACCGTCCCGCTCCCCACCGGTCCCGCACCGAATGGTACGAGATTAAGGGTTGAGGGCCGCCTTTTCTTCGGCCCTGGGTTTGGTCATGTGTGAATACTTGTTTTTTCGGTGTTTGATTTTTCGTGGCTTCTTTCGGCCAGGGCGGTTGCCTACGTTGTTGCACGCAATAGACCAGAGCATGGTCGCGATGGCGTTCTCGTCTTTAGAAACCAAACTGGCGTATTCGACGATCGCTTGCATCGCATTCTTGAAGCTCAGTTTTCGGGGTTCCTGACCGGTGATGCGGGCCGCGTCGCACATCGCAGCACGCACCAGATTGTACGCCAGAAAGTAGTAGATTTCACGGCGTAACATCTCGGGCTTCTTGCAGCGCAGTTCTTCCATCCCCAGCACCGTCTTGATCGAGCGTAGATCCAACTCGCAGTTCCAGGGGTATCCGTAGAGTTCGGCGATCGACCGGGGCGGATAACGCTCTTGGTCGAGCAGGGTCGTGATGATCGTGATCTCTTCATTGCGACCGTCCGTTGATAGCGGATGATCCGCACGTTCAAAGATTGGGGCAACGCTTCCCACTGCTCGCGGGTGAACCGCTTGCTGTCGAAATTCGCATCGGCAACCACCACATCGCCGCGGCGGAAAACGTCCGTCATCCTGCGAAAAAGGCTTAATTCTCCCGTGTATTTGCCCTCCACCGGCCCGATCTGAACGTCCAGCACAACCGCACTGCTCAGGGAAATCGCCACCAATTGCCGGACTTGCGGAAAGCCCAGGCCCGGTTTTTGGGAGGAGGGTTGAGGAAACGCCGCTTGATTGGCTGGCGTATCGGCGGCGCGTACCGTACACCCATCGACCAACACCACGCGACGTTCCTTCCACAACCACTCCTTCGGTTCGTGCCACTGAACCATCGCGGCGCTTCGCTTGATTAGTTTCAGAAACAGTTCTTCGGGCAAACGATGGCGTGCTTCACAATAGCTGTTGGTATCGACGCTCGCCGGCAGCAGTCCCTGCGAGCAGCGGTGTTTGTTGATGCGATGCACAGCCTGTTGGCAACTGCCATCCTCAGAGATGGCTTGGCCCAGAAACGCCGTAAGTGTCACGTGTGGAGTATAGATCCTGTGCCGCCCATGGCAGGCGAGTTCTTCAAGCAGTTGTTCCACCACTTCTTCCTCGATCAGTCGAGTGAACACAAGTTGGTCTGCTTGCCCCAGCATTTCGATTTGTTTCTGGACTTCACCGATCAAGATTCTTCGACTAGAATTCCGGTTTCTCTGCCGTCTTGTGCGTTTGTTGGCACTGGCCATCATTCGCCTCCTTGCTAG
>SKVE01000077.1 GCA_007129635.1 Planctomycetaceae bacterium | reverse complement strand
GTCGATTACTGCCCGACCAACCGGCAAGTCGTTTTTGGGCATCACTACACCAGCATCGCGGGCACGGGGCCGATTGTGGGACCGGCGATCGCCATTTTCTGGGGATGGCTGCCAGCGCTGCTGTGGGTGTTGTTCGGTTGCATTTTCATCGGCGCCGTGCACGATTTCGGGGCCTTGACGGTCTCGCTGCGAAACCGCGGGCAGACGGTTGGGGACATCGCCGGTCGGCTGATCGCGCCGCGAGTCCGCTACCTGTTCCTGTTGATCCTTTTCTTTTCACTCATGCTGGTGCTGGCCGTGTTCGGTCTGGTCATCGCCACGATTTTCGACATGTATCCCGAATCGGTCTTTTCGGTATGGTTCGCGATGCCGGTAGCGGTAGCGATGGGATTCTGGGTACATAAGTTCAACGGCAAACTGCTGGTTCCTTCGCTGTTTGCTTTGGGTTTGATGTATTCGGCCGTGTACATGGGCGTTTACGTTTTTCCGTTTCCCAATGACTGGCTGCCCGGTGGTAATCCGGTGGTGGTCTGGACGATCGTTCTGTTGATCTACTGCTACGTGGCATCGGTGCTGCCTGTCTGGGTATTGCTTCAGCCCCGCGACTATGTGAACAGCCATCAGTTGATCGTCGCGCTGGGCTTGCTGGTGCTAGGGATTGTCGTGGTCGGACTGACCAACCAGGCGGACATCAATAGTGCGCCGGCCTTTGTGCCTGCTGAGCAGCGGCCGGCGGGCGCGCCACCGATCTTGCCGATCCTGTTCATCACGATCGCCTGTGGGGCTGTCAGCGGTTTTCACTGCCTTGTCAGCAGCGGGACCAGCAGCAAGCAATTGGCGAACGAGAAGGACGCCCAGTTCGTCGGTTACGGGGCGATGCTGATGGAGGGCGTGCTGGCGGTTCTGGTGATCCTGGCCTGCTCGGCGGGCGTGGGGATGGGCAAATACGTCAAGCAGCCAGTACCCGATCGGCCCCAGGTCCAGCATTACGTGCCCGAGTTGGTGATGGTCGACGGTCAGGCCCAACAGTTGAAGGGCCGAGCGGCCTGGCTAGCTCGCTACGATCCCCAGGTTCCTTGGCAGCAGTTCGGCTTGCGACCTCAATTGGCCGCCTTTGTCGACGGGGCTGGCAATCTGCTGGCCAGCTTGGGCGTGCCGCTGGAATTCGGCATCGGCATCATCGCCGTACTGGTCGCCAGTTTCGCCGCCACCACGCTGGATACAGCGACTCGGCTGAACCGGTACGTCATCCAGGAACTGGGCCAGGCGACTCGCCTGGGCCCCCTGACCAATAAGTTTGTGGCGACGGGTGTCGCCGTCGGGCTGGGGTTGATCATCGCCATGCTCCCGGCGCCCGGACAGCGGATGGGCACCGGAGGTCTAATTCTTTGGCCGTTGTTCGGCGCGACGAACCAGTTGCTGGCCGGGCTGGCGTTTCTGGTCACGTTTTTCTACCTGTGGCGTCGCGGTCGCGCGGTCTGGTTCCTGGTGGCACCGATGACCCTGATGCTGTTCGTGCCGGTCTGGGCGCTGATGGTCCAGATGTTCCATCCGGAAATCGGCTGGCTGCAGAACGGCCAGTACATGCTGTGTTTCATCGGGCTGGCTACCGTTGCGTTGCAGTTATGGATGGTCACCGAGGCCTTGCTGATGATCCCGCGGGCTCGTCGTGTTTTGGAAGAGGCGTTACCGCCGCTGAAACCACGATCCGATCTGGCTGCGGCTGGCGGGCGGTCGTGCTGATGGACCCGAGTTCTCCCGATCAGGAAAGGCGAAGTTCGGTTCGGACTCCCCCGATGTATCTTTTGCATGAAGGCGACGCGGACCCGCGTTCGCTGAAGATGATCCAAGAGAAACTGGCCGGATTCTCCTGCCACGAACTGGCCATCGATGGTCAGCTCGATCGTGTGTTGGCAGACGTGCCGGACGGTGCTGTGGTGTTGACCTACCTGCGCGATATGACGATGACGGAAGTGGTTGCGATGGCCGCCCGGCGGCATTGGAATCTGGCCGCCCTGCCGCATCCTCAGATGGTCAATATGCGGATCGGGTTCGGCGTGTCCAGACGGCTGGAAGACGCGCTGACGAACTTCTTGGACTGTGCAGAACCTCATGCCGTCGACCTGCTGCGATGCAACGGGCGACCGGTCTTGAATTCTGTCGTGGTCGGGCATTCGGCCGGCCTGCTGCTAGGCTCGGACCGGAGCCTGAACGCCTGGCAGCGGGTGGTTCGGTTCTTTCGGGAATCGTGGCGAGTCCATGACATTCCGCCGCTGCCGGTAGATATCACATCCGGCAAGAGCCAGTCCGTAAAGACCGCCGCGATGGGGATCGTGGTGGTGCCTCACCAACGCAATTCGTTGCTGTCCGGCGCGATCAAGCAGGAGAGCAGCGTGCAGGATGGCAAGCTGCACGCGCTGATCCTGGCGCCGGGCAGTTGGTTCGAGATGCTGTGGTTCTTGTTCAACCGGATCGTGCCCCGCGGAGCATTCGGCAGCAAACTGCCGCCCTTCGTCGGGCACATCAAGTCCGGTGAATTGACCATCGCGTCCAGCCGCCCCCTACCGTGCCATATCGATGGCGTCGCTTGCGAGGTGAAGGAACTGGCATTCGAAATCCAGGTGGACGGACTGTCGATCTTTCCCGGGCGGCATCTGTCGTTGGAAGTCGACCGCTCAAGCTCCAAAGAAGTTTTTCGCACCCAATCGTTACCCAAGGGGGAATTGCGGACCGATTTGCTCTCCCGGCCTCTGCCGTATCTGCGGCACGCGGCGACCGAGGACTTCAAGGAACTGTACACAGTCCTACGGGAAAACGCGCGAACGTCGTCGACGTTCCTGACGCTGATGCTGCTGTCGGTCCTGCTGGCAGCGTTGGGGTTGTATGCCAATTCCAGCCCGGTGATTATCGGGGCCATGATCCTGGCTCCGCTGATGTCCCCGATCGTGTCATTGGCCATGGGGGTATCGCGTCAGGATCGTTCGCTGATCGATGGCAGCCTGAAAAAGCTGGCCAGCGGTGTGCTGCTGGG
>SKVE01000870.1 GCA_007129635.1 Planctomycetaceae bacterium | reverse complement strand
CCGCATGTCGACCTGCTCCCGAGCCTCCTCCAGGACCGCTTCGAACGCGGCGTAGTCGTCAACCTTTTCAAAGATCGTACTCCGCCCGACCGCGCGGTTGAGCGCGTGGTAGACATATCCTTCCAGTTGCAATTCGTGGTCGTCGGGGCATGACGCTATCATACCCACTCAACCCGCTTTCCCCAAGAGAATGAGACCCGACCCCATTTCCCCCACAAAAAAACGGGCCAGTAAGCTTGCGATCCTGGCGGACGTCGTTATCATTGCCGGACGGTGTTCAAAATTCCTATCAGTCCGCTCCGAATGAATCGAGTTTTCCATGACCGACCACGATCCGAATCTGAAACGCTGGGTGGAGACTTGGAAACAAGCCGGGGCGCGTTTGGAGGCGATTGAACGCCAGCGACTGCGGAACTACTGCTACGAGGACCATGCGGCCGAGATCGACGAGCTGCTCGAAATCGCGTACCGTTTCGCTCGGCCTCGTCCTACCAACGGCTTGGTCGAGCAGCAGCGATGGTTCGCGAAACTTCGGGAGCAGAAGCCGGAATGAACGGGATCTTCCACGCGGCTGCCGGAATCCCGAAACCAACCCTCGAACTGGCCGCTGCGACGGATGACCGAAGCCACCCATTTGGACCTGGATAGCTATCTCGCTCGCTTCAAACTGTCCTCGTTCCGCAAAGGGCAGCGCGAGGTGATCTCCGCCGTGCTGGCCGGCGACGACTGCCTGTGCATCTCGCCGCTGATCGCCTTGATGAAGGACTAGGTGACAGCCTGACCGCGTTGGGCCATGTCGACCAGAATCGTTTCGTCGTCGACCTATCCCTGACACGCCTTCAAGCCCCGCGCACCGACGGGGATCTGCCGTGGGACGAGATCACGGCGGCACCGTTCGCGGACGTTTTGGCGATCGGCACTTAGCACCGTTCGAGAAATAACTGTCCAATGTCCCTCGCCCCTCGTGGGAGAGTGCAGGGTGAGGGGGCAGAAAATGCGTCAGTTATTTCTCGAACGGTGCTTAGAGTGCCTTTCGGGTACTGGACGACGCATCGTGTCAAGGTCTTCGGTGTTCCGCGCCTCCCTGTCTCCCATGTCCGATGTCGATCGCGACGTATTAAGGACAATGCGGTTCGACGCTGATCGTCGTTTGGACGGCCTGTGCCGAGCGGTCCAGTACATCCGACCGCAACGTGCGCTGGCCTTCGAGAAATTCACAGAGAAGCTGCGAAGGGACGCCTGCGTCCGCCGCGATATCGCGAACGAGTCGGCCGCTACGATGAATGGCTCGGCGCAAATGGCCGCTAAAGGTCTCCTCGGTCTTCGCTTCCACCATCCGCTCGTGCCTCTCGCTCAGTTCCCCCAGCTCTTCCGCGGTCAGTACGCGGTCCCGTCGCAGTTGTTCCAAGAGTTCCGGCGTTACGTTTGGTTCTGGCAACGTCCGACTTTCGCCACCATGTTCTCGGATCGAGGCTACCGTTTGGTCGACCTGGGTGAACAGGTCGCCGTGGACTTCGTCCTGGTAGCGGATTTCGGCGTCGTTCAGGAAGTCGCCGATCTTGACGAACGCACCGGTGATGAACCGCTCGGGATCCGCGTGGAACAGCAAGACCGCGGCGCGTTTCAGGTAGTTTCCCTCGGTCAGCCGGAGCATGTCGAGCAACGCGGTGTCATCGGTGGGAAGATCCTCAGCGTTCAGTCGTCGGCTATGTACGGCCCGGCGGCGAAACCGTTCCAGCAACTTGGGGTCCAGATCGCTTGCCTTGACGCCGGGCAGCGGCACGCCATCCCAACGTCGGCCGTACTTGCCCAGCAGGAAATGGTCCAGCTCGCTTCCTTTGAGTTCCTGTTTCGTGCTGCCGCTGCGGACGTGGTACTGGCCCTTGTAGCTGATCGGGTTCGGATACGGCTGGACCGTGATGCGGAGGTAATCCTTGCCGTTCTCGGTCAGCCGGTCGACCTCGGGCACGATGCCCAAGATGTCGCGGATCTTGTTCGGCAGATCTTCCAGCAGCTTGGCCGCATCCGCAAGGCCGACGAGCCGTCCGCTGTCGTCCTTGCCGATTTCCAGCACGCCGCCCTGCGCGTTCGCGAACCCGCAGATCCATTTCAGGCACTCATCGCGCCAAGTCCTCGACGATCAAACGTCCGCGTCCGATGGCGATGAGTCCTTGGTAACCAAGCGTGGTGCGGCGGATGATGTAGTCGCCGGAGACGCCTTGGTGCACATCCATTCGGGAGAGCACGCAGTCTTCGATCAGGATATTCTTCATGAAATTAGTGGCGATCACGCCCCAGCGGCTGCGGTCGTGGATGTTTTCCATAGTGAAGTTGATCATGCGAAAGTTGACCACCAGAAAGGCGTTGTATCCGTAGGATCCCGCGAGGGAGGGCTTGCCCGGCGCGCGGCCATCGATCGAGCAGTTGCGCAGCGTGACATTGGCGCACTGTTCTGCTTTCAGAAATCCGTCATAGGGTTGTCCGACATCGGTTTCGCCGGTCACGCGGAGAATCACGCCGTCGATCTCGGTGTTGGACCGGTTGATCCGGATATTTCGGCCCCAGTACTTGTAACCCACCTCCTGATGCTTGGGGTTGGCGATGCGGTTGGCGATATTGGTAAAGACGCCGCCGCGCACGACCAGCGGTTCCAGATCGAGCGGACGGGCTTCGATCCAGTCAAGGGTCTCGCTCGGCCGCAACCAAACTGATTAACGAAGCGGGTCGAGTATGGACGCCGTTAAACGCGGTTCGCCGTGACACCGCCCAGGTGTTCGAAGGCCCGGATGTGTTGCCGCTGGGTCGTCTCCATGTCTTGCGATTCGACGAACAGGGTGCCTGCGGCTGCGGACGCAATTGGGCGACACGCTCGCAGAGGACGCTGTAGCCTGCCGAGTAACCGTGTCCCTGTAATTCTTCCCAGATCCGGCGGACTGTGATCTTCGGGTACCGCGACGTGTTCGCAGCGGCTGCAGCTCGGCAGGCACGGCACCTTGCTGACGCTGCTGTTCGTGCTGATCCAGCGCAGCCCT
>SKVE01000989.1 GCA_007129635.1 Planctomycetaceae bacterium | reverse complement strand
CGGGCAACGTCATGGTCAGCGACCGCTCCACGGGCGCGATTTCGACGCGGTAGACGAAATAGGGCCCACCGCCGGCCAAATGGTCCTGGATGCGAACGAAATACTCGTCGTCCTCCGGCGCCGTGAATCTCAAGTAGCTGTCCGGCCCGCCGCTGTCGTCGTTGCTACCGACGGTCGAACCGTTGCTGCGAAGGACGGTCAGCACGGAATCCAGCGGAGAGCGCATTGGATTTCGCGCGTACACGCGGATGTCGAAGACCTGATCTTTCTTGGCAGGGAATTTGAAATAATCGACATCTCCGGGTTCCTGGATGATTCCGTTCAGCGCGCCCGGGACCGTCGCAGGTGTGGCCTCCGCTCGCGTGTTGTTGGGCTCGACCTCCAGGGTGTTTGGCAAATCCACCACCCGGATCACGTTGGGCGACGGCGCGATACCATGTTCGTCTTTGGCGAGCAAGGGGTATTCGGGATCGGGAAGACTGGGAAGCGTGATCTCTTCGGTCCAATCCCCGGTCGGATCGCCCAGCCAGCGAACGGTCAGCGTTTCCCCCGGTCGCCCTCCCGCGGGATAGACGGCTCGTGGACGAGGAAAATTGCCGACGTGCAACCGGTAAAAGCTGGAACCGCTGCCACCGTAGGCGCTTTCACGGACCTGGATGATGTACTTGCCATCTTCTGGTGCGATCAGCGTGCACAGGCAATCTTGCCATAATAACGTTGCATCATCGTTTCGAGCCAATTCAAACCGGTCCTCGTTCAAGATCGCCAAATACGGATCGAAGAACGTGTAACCCAAGCGAATCCCCTCCAATTCGGCCGAGATCCGCTCGCCCTGCTTGGCCTCGATCACGAAATAA
The DNA here is from genome assembly GCA_007129635.1 of Planctomycetaceae bacterium. Lineage (GTDB taxonomy): Bacteria > Planctomycetota > Planctomycetia > Pirellulales > Pirellulaceae > SKKK01. The sequence continues at coordinate 2,180 of SKVE01000989.1, read as the reverse complement.
TCCACATCCTCGTTCTGCACCACACCACTGACCGTGCTGTTCATCGGAATGGATTGAGGCGAGGCGAAATCGTCGTTGGGCTCCTGCTCGGCAACTTCGGCCAAAGCTCCCACGGTGAACGTGCGCAGGTTGCTGACGCCCGAGGCACAGCGGAGTCGCACGGCATGGATACCGATCCGACAATCCGGGGCGATGGATAGCGTCGCCTTGACCCGGTTATTCGCCTCGGCCGTCAACTCGGTCACCTCGATTCCAGGCGAATAAAACAGCAGTTCCTGGGCATCGGCTAATCGTGCGCCCGTCAGTTGCACCTGAACCTCCGTTCCCCGCTGAAAACCGACGGGGCTGATCGCCGTAACCGAAGGGTCGGCGGCCAACACCAGCAGAGGGCCGGATGCGAAAACACTTAGCAGAAGAACCATAATTCGAGAGCGGTTCATTTTCACCTCTCTAACGGAAGGAAGACAACGCAGTGCATCTGGCACAGGGGCACTACCATACCCAAGCGCCAGGTGACTGCCGACCCATCGGGCAGGTTAAACAAGTAACGGCTCGACGACCTTGCCGCCGTCGACAATCTCGATCGGCCGGTCGCCAGGCGCCATCAGTTCACTCTCGGCATTGATCCCCAGCAGATGGTACATCGTCGTCGCCAAGTCCGCATGGCTCACCGGATCTTCTTCCACGTCCGATGCTGTGGGGTTGGTCATGCCGTAGAACAAGCCCCCTTTCGTGCCACCCCCGGCCAGCATCACGCTGAATGCTCGCGGCCAGTGATCGCGTCCGGCATCCGGGTTGATCCGCGGCGTACGCCCGAACTCGCTGGTCACCATCACCAGGGTACGCTCCAACAAACCTCGGCTGTCCAAGTCCGAGATCAACGCCGCCACTCCCTGATCCAACGCTGGCATTAAACGCTTCATGCTGGGCGTGATGTTTGCGTGATGATCCCAGCCACCATACGTCAACGTGACCATCCGCACGCCGGATTCGACCAACCGTCGCGCCATCAGCATCCGCTGCCCCGCCTGGTTGCGGCCGTAGCGATCGCGCAGACCATTGTCTTCCTGCGAAATATCGAACGCTTCGCGAGCCTTCTGCGAACTGATCAGACTGTACGCCCGATCGTAAAAGGTGTTCATCGCCTGGACGCTGTCGGACTTGTCCTTGTTCGCGAAGTAATGATTCACTGCCTCCAGCGCGGAACGTCGGCGAGCAAAACGCTCTTCTTCCACGCCACGCGGCATGCTGAGATCCCGCACGGTGAAATTCTCACTCGCCGGATCCGCCCCCAGGCTGAAGGGCGCAAACGAGGAACTCAAGTAACCACTACCCGCATACACATTCGGCTGATTCGGAATGCAGACATAAGGAGGAAGGTTTTCACGAGGACCGTATTCGTGGCTGATCACGCTGCCAAAACTGGGATACATCAACGCCGGGCTGGGTTGATACCCGGTGAACATATTGTGTGTGCCACGCTCGTGAGCCGCCTCGCCATGCGTCATCGAACGAATCACGGCATACTTGTCGGCGATCTTCGCTACTTGCGGCAACGTGTCACAGATCACCTCGCCCGTGTTGGTTTTCACCGTCCCAAACTCGCCACGAAATTCGATGGGTGCGTAAGGCTTTGGATCAAACGTTTCCTGATGCGCGATCCCGCCCGGTAAGAAAATGTGGATCACGCTGTCGGCCTTCGCGGGGATGGACCTGGAGCCTGGCTGACTGGCCTGCAACTCGCGTCGCTGAAGAAGGGTCGCCAGGTTCAGACCTCCCACGGCGCCGACGGTCAAAAAACCGCGTCGACTGATCGGATTTCCGGAACACTTCATCAATCGGTTCTCCCTAGAATATAGCCCATCGTCTCGCGCTGATAACTTCCATAGGGTACGCGATCATCAGGCTGGGAACTGGAAAGACGTCCACTGTCATCCAGCGAACGCAGGTGCTGTTCTGAGTGAGAGCTTGGCAGGCTCGACATCGTGGAATAACGTTCCTTGTAAGCACTCCAACTTTCGTCCCATGCTGAAAAAAGAGCGTGCGGCGAAGAATCGGAACGCATCAACATTAGGTGATGGTACCGCCGGGACGATAGCCTGTCAATGATTTTTGTCGTGCAAAATTGGAATTTTTCAGAAAACAGGCGAGACGATATCTCGGTTCCAAGATACGTTTGT
>SKVE01001009.1 GCA_007129635.1 Planctomycetaceae bacterium | reverse complement strand
TGATGGTCGCCCCGGCCAAACCATCGATATGATGGATCGAGTCCGGATCGTCCTGGTCGACCTGCCCGCGAAGCACCCGGATACGGATGTTTCCTTCGTCGTCAAAAGCCCGTTTGCCGACCCACTGTTGCTTCCAGCGAGGATTATCGACCTCGCCGCCAAGTCCGGGCGTTTCCCCGTGTTCATAGAAGGTCAAGCCTTGGATGTGATCCAGATCGGCATCCAAGGCCAAAAACCCGTACAGGGTCGACCAGAGGCCTCTCCCACGCACGGGCAGCACGATCTGCGACAATTGGCCGTCCTTGCGGACCAAGTAGACAAACGAGTATTTCTCTCGACGCCCGATTCCCGCCGGGTCCTGGCGGCTATCCAAGGAGCGACTCAAGTCCGGATCACGAGCAGCCGCCCGCTGGTTGAACGTGTCGGGGTCGATCACCGAAGGATCGACCAACTGGCCCGATTCCAAGTCAACGACTTGCACTTCGATCCGCTTGAACAACTCTTCCAGCGGCTGATCGGGCCGATACAGACCGGCGGCCTGAAGGATGTTGCGTTTTTGTTCCATTGCCTGATTGCGCTCCTGTGCAGGTCGCAGCAGGACCGCCGCCGTCGACACGACGACCGAACAGACGATGCATAAGCACGTCGCCACCGTGAAAGTGTTAGCGATCGAATCACGTTGCATATCGGGCCATCCTTCTCTTGACATTGGCCTGGACGACAAAGTAGTCGATGGTGGGGGCGAACACGTTGCCGAACAGAATCGCCAGCATGATCCCTTCGGGGAACGCCGGATTGACGACCCGGATCAGGATCGTCATGACGCCAATCAATATCCCATACACCCACTTTCCCGTATTGGTCATCGAAGCGGAAACGGGGTCGGTTGCCATGAACACCAGGCCGAAGGCATAGCCACCGATCACCAGATGCCACCACGGCGGGACGTTGAACATCGCATTGGTCTCGCTGGGAACGAGGAACAACAGGGTGGAAAACACCATGCCGCCCGCCAATACGCCCGCCATGATCCGCCATGAACCGATGCCCATCCCGATCAAGATTGCAGCACCGATCATGCAAGCCAAGGTCGACGTTTCCCCCATCGAACCTGAGATGGTGCCGAGGAACGCGGAAGTCCAGGTGATCGGCACCTCGCCTGCCTCGGGCGACACCAGCGTCTGCAACCCGGTCGCCGGATCGGCGATGGCCATCCGGCCCAAAGCGGTGGCACCCGTGTAACCGTCCAATGCTACCCACACCGCGTCGCCCGTAATCTGAGCCGGGTAGGCAAAGTACAGGAAGGCGCGCGCGGTCAATGCCGGATTCAAAAAATTCTTGCCCGTCCCGCCAAAAATCTCTTTGCCGATCACAATCCCAAAGCTGATCCCCACGGCGACTTGCCACAAGGGGATCGTGGGCGGCAAGGTCAGAGGAAATAGCATCCCGGTGACCAGAAACCCTTCGTTGATCTCGTGCTTTCGCACCAAAGAAAAAATGAGCTCCCACGTACCCCCGATGGCCATGGTCACAATGTAGGCCGGCAAAAAATACAACCCGCCGTGCACGAGGCAACTGAGGAAGTCACTGGGACTGTACCCCAATTGAAGCTGGCTCATGATCAGGCCTCGCCAGCCTTCCGCCGATTCGACCCCCATCTGCTGCATTGCCAAGTTCGCTTGGTAACCGGTGTTCCAGAACGCCATGAAAATGCAGGGGACCAAGGCGACGATCACCGTCGACATCATTCGCTTCAGATCCAGAGCGTCCCGCAGATGGGCGTCACTGCGAGTCACCTCGCCGGGCGTGTACAGAAAAGTATCCATCGCCTCGTACAGAGGATACAAGCGTTCTAACTTGCCGCCCTGATCAAACAGCGGATGGAAACGATCCAATAATCGTCTTAGCATAGGACTGGTCAGCCTTCGAGTTCAATCTTGGTGAGGTTCTCTCGCAGCATGGGACCGAAATTAAACTTACTGGGACAAACAAAGGTACAGAGAGCCAAGTCTTCTTCGTCCAACTCCAAGCACCCCAATTCGCTGGCCTGTTCCGTGTCTCCGACAATCAAGGCCCGGAGCAATTGGGTTGGTAACAGCTCCAACGGCATCACGCGTTCGTACACGCCGATGGGCACCATCGCACGTCGACTGCCGCCCGTCGAAGTCGTGAATTTCATGTTTTTCAAAAGTCCAGGAGCCCAAGACGATGCGAAGGCTCGCGTCACGGAAAAACGAGTGAATCCAGGCTTCTGCCATCCCAAAAACTCTCGCTCGTTGCCCTCGGGAAGCACCGATATCTGGGTGTGGTATCGCCCCAAGTAATTGCCTGGGGATTCGGATGTGCGTCCGGAAAAAACCGACCCAGAGATGATGCGGTTGTCGCCCGCTGCCAGTTCGTCCGTCAACAGATCGTCCAAGCATGCACCGAGGCGGGTGCGAAGGAGTCGAGGTTTTTTGACGGCCGAGCCGGCCAACGCGACGACCCGATCCACGTTGATCCGCCCGGATTTGAAAAGGGAACCGCAGGCGATCACGTCTTGATAACCGAGGTACCAGACACTTTTCTGCATGTCGACCGGGTCCAGAAAGTGAATATGCGTTCCTGGGAGTCCGGCGGGATGAGGGCCAGAAAAGTCAGCCATCGTGACCCCCGTGACCTCACGGCCCGGGATGTCGGCCCCGGTAGCATGACAAACATACACGGGTACGTCGGCCAACCGTGTCAACGCGATCAAGCCGAACACAAAATCGTCGCCGCTCTCTCGGATGATCCCGGCGGGATCGGCCGCCAGCGGATTGGTATCGATGGCCGTTACGAAGATCGAATGAGGCTGGGCGTCGGTTGCCGGCAGACGGCTGTACGGTCGAGTTCGAAAAGCGGCCCACAGTCCAGAAGCGAGCAGCGTCTCGCGAATCTGGTCCGATGACAATCCGGTCAGGTCCCGAGGCTCGAACTGCGGCTGATCGCCCTCGTCCGCAAGCTCGACCACCAAAGACTGCAGACGCCGTTTCTGCCCCCGATGGACCGCGATCACGCGACC
>SKVE01000938.1 GCA_007129635.1 Planctomycetaceae bacterium | reverse complement strand
GTTCCCGATGCCCCACTTGGATCATCGTACAGTATCGTCCATTGATCCGAGCTCCCGGAACAATGTGGACTTCGTAGTTGTCATCCCCCAGCTTCTCCTGCCCGACTTCGATCAAGCGGCGAGTCAACATTTTGACGCCGATTTCGGTGATCGGGTAGCGACTCTCCTGCATCGCTGCGGCACTGTCCGGGGGCAATGACGTGGTGACGAAGGGCAGGATGGTTCCGCCGTTGCGGACAATCATCTTGTCCTGGTGACGACCTTGAACGTACAGAACTTCTCGATCCCGAACCGTTGCCGGACGGAGAAAACGCAGGTAGACACTGAACGCCTGTTCGATTTCCGCGCCACTGGACTGTTGGTGACGGACCTTAAGATAGATCGATTCGGGGCCTTGCAGCCGCCCATCGATCCGCTCTCGTTTGGTCAGGATGCAGGTATAGTCACGGATTTCCGAGTTCATTCTTTGATAGGCCGCTTCGGCTCGCTGCAGCACAGCAATCAGGGCATTCTCCGAAGCCGACTCTTCGGCCTTGATCGCCTGAGCAGACAGCAAGAAAGCACAACAGGTCAAAAACTTTTTCATCGATCGAAAACTTTCCGCGGACGACAGGACTGCTGGACCTTCTTGCCCGATTGTCGGGCGTTTCGCAGCAAATCTGCTACGATCGTGATGACCGTTTCTAACGTGGTAGAATCCATCCCGCGCCGAATCGGTGCCCCTGAGCGCGAAATGGGCCGGGGCACTAAGAAGAATATACGTTCGATGTCACGCTTAGATCACCCTTGTGGTCGCCAGAAAACGAAAATCATCCAGCCGCTGAGACGCACGATCGGAAATGTCCGAAACAGCTACCACGAATTGTGGGGCCCAGCAGCCATCAGCCAAATCAGTGATGATCTTCACCGGTCAGTGCAAATTCCACCTGATCGGCCCATTTTGAAATGTTGACGACACTCCGTCGGATCTCTTCGGCATCGCAGGTGCGTCGCGGATAATGATTGACCATCACAAAAAAGGGCCTTCCATCGATCTGGTCGATCGCCAGCGCTCCGAAAGCGATGTCCGCGTTCAACTCTAAGGCTTTGCGAAGGTAGCTGTCTTGTGCCGGACAACACAAGCTGTAGATCTTGACCAGGTGCTCGTCCCAGGGGCCCTCGGTTTGGTCCTCGATATAGATCCGCTGATACCTACCCTCCGGCAGAGGAACCGTGACAGCATGGCGATCCCCCTCGGATTCCACCGTCAGGTCCAGTGCGGCCATGGCTTCGATAACCAGCGATCGGATGTCACGCAGCCCCAGGTAGACCTCGCGCAAGTGGGCATGCAGATGCCCCGCATCTTCCGGACGTTGCTCGGGCCGTTTCGCCAAGCAACGTTCGACCAATTGGACGACCTCAACCGGCAGTTCAGGACAATGTTCTCGGGGATCGGGTGGTGCAACGTGGGTATGTTGGTCGATCAGTTTCTGCAGATTGCGTTCGCCGAACGGCAGGTTTCCCGTCAGCAAGTAGTACCACGAGACCCCGACGGCGTAGACATCGCTGCGGGTATCGGCTTGACGGCCGGCGAACAGCTCCGGAGCCATGTAGGGCGGGGTGCCTGCCAGCATCTCAGGCACTTGCTCAGCGCCGTCGGCGACGATGCGTTTGGCCAGGCCGAAATCGGACAGTTTGGCCTGATGGTCGTCGGTGACCAGGATGTTGGACGGCTTGAAATCGCGGTGGATCAAGCCGTTGCGGTGTGCGGCGGCTAACGCGGAACAGCTCTGCAACAGCAGTTCGACAGCCAGCAGGGGCGGCAAGCGTTTCTGCTGCCGCACGATACTCTGCAGTGACCGTCCCGCGACATATTCCAGTTCGATGTAGTGATGATCGCGAGTCTGGCCGATGTTATGGACCGTGACGATATGCGGGTGGACGACGGAAGCGGCAGCACGGGCTTCGGCAATAAACTTGCTCAAAAAGTCGTTACTGCGTTGCTGCAGTTGCGGGCACAGGATTTTGATGGCACACAGGCGATGCAGCCATTCATGTCGAGCGCGAAAGACCCAGGCCATACCGCCTCGTCCCAACATGGCCTCGACCGTATACGCATCAAAGGTCCGACCGATGTATTGCTTTGCCAGATCCAGCGATTCGTTCGACGCTGCCGTGTGATCGAAGAACACCGTTTCTGCATCCGCCATGTCCACCGCCGACAACTCGTTGCAGCCCAGTGGCTGGCCGCATCGAGAACAGATTCGATCGGTGTCATCGACGGCCAGCGGTTGCTGGCATTCGACACAGATCCGTAGCTGGCTATCCATGAGTTGGTACTTCCTGGGTTCCTCGGTTCGGATCGAACAGCAGAGGGAAGAATTGCCCGCCCAGCGACGTGTTGGGGGGGACGACGGGCACCCCCTGCAGCAAAGGCTTGTCCGACACCGAACAAACGCCGTCTCGCACGACGTTCACCACGGCGGCTCGGCGTGGCCGATTCGTGCGGTTCTCGAAAGATCCATGCACCATCAACGGATGATGGAAGGTCGCCTCCCCACGTTTCAACTCGACCGCTACCGGCTTCTGGAACTGCTCCCACTGTTGCGGATCGAGCGCCTCGCGGATGGCCTCCATATCTCCCGCCAGCCCGGTGATGGGCAACAGATCCCAACGATGGCTGCCCGGGACGTAATGGACGCACCCGTTGTCTCGAGTGCTGTCGTCCAGGCCGATCCAACAGGTAAGATGGGCCATCGGCTGGGTTCGGGTCCAATAGGAATAGTCCTGGTGCCATGCGACCACCCCGCCGTGATGAGCCGGCTTGCAGAACAGTTGATCGTGCCAAAAACGCACGGCCCCGCCCAGCAACTGACTGGCGGGCACGACGAACGCCGGATGCCACAACAGATCATGAAAACCGGGCGCGATTCGCCAAGCGCCCAGGGCGTGGAACAGCACGGTGTTCGGATCGTTCGATTCGTTCGTGTGGTACTCGTACCAGAGTTCGTGCCCCGGATGATCCGGTTCGAAAAAGACTTCCAGTTCTTCCAGCAGTCGGTCGATCTGC
>SKVE01000045.1 GCA_007129635.1 Planctomycetaceae bacterium | reverse complement strand
GTGTTCGCGGCCTTTTTACGAACCGGTTGCTTCTTCGACGTTTTCGCGGTCTTCGCACTCTTGGTCTTCGCTGTGGCTACCGATTTTTTTGCGGCTTTCTTGGTCTTCGAGATCCGCTCGCGTTTCTCCTCCAGCGTCTTCCGAACTTCAGCGCGTTGCGACCGATGCTCCGCAGCCCGCACCTGCTTGGGCGGATTTCCCGTGGCCTTTGTCGTGGCCTGCTTGCCAGCTTGTTTGAGGCTTTCCTGTTGCTGTTCCAACCGCTGCAAGACCTCATCAAACAATTGGGCCTTCTGTTGGCTGCGTTGATTCTCCTGGGTCACTCGGGCATTTTGAGCTGCCTGGCTGCGGCGCCGCTGGCTGGTCGCCTGGTCCCGCCATTTGTTCCGCAGTTTTCGAGCCAGCGTGATATGTTTCTTGACCTCAGCGGGACTCAACTGAGCCAACGTTGTGCGGCGTGTCGCCTCCACCACTTCCAATTCTTCGGCGGTGCAGATCTTGCGAGCCTTGACGAAATCGATGGTTGCCATGGGTTGCTTCGACTCCTTGGAAAACCTGGAACGTTCGCTCGCGCCCCAGCCATGGTTCCAACCCTCATGCGAGAACCCGCTTCGAGAACGTCTCGAAACCACGCAGCGTTCGTTCCTGTGCCCCAACTTGTCGCATACTTGATGTACGCCGTCAAGGGGCGTCAGGAACACCACGCGAGTCGGTTACTCGACAGCCGTCGTGGCCGCCGGTTTCCGGCGAACCTTTTGCCGAATGTGCTGCAAGGCCTCTTCGACTTGGGCGACCCGTTGATCGTCCAGCGTCATGCCCCCGAACCGGACCTGATAGAACGCCTCGATGACGCACTGTGCCGCCTCGTACCATTGCGACTGCTCGTCCATGCCGTCCATTCGACTTGCGGCGTGGCTGGCGAATTCACGTGGTGTTTGGGCCGGCGGTCGTTCGAGGCCCCCCTGCCGCAAAAGCGTCTCCCAACGCCGGTAGAATTCGATTTGATTTGCCACTCGGCCATTTCCCGACCAGCGACTGGCGGATTTGCGGAGGCGTCTGCGCCGAGTTCCTCCGAATCGGTGTTGGCGGAGAGTCCACCATGCGAACGCGATGAACGCTAGGAAGGCGGCAAGCATCCAGGGCAGCGCCAGGGTGAATAGTTGCCGAGGCGTGCCGGAAAACTGGCCGTCGGATCTCGCCTCGCCCAACCGCGTCACGGTTTCGCGCAACGTGCTGAGCACCGGTCGGTAGACCAGCGAAAACTGCTGCGTGCCGCTCATCTGCATGACATGCTGCGTCCAGGCAGTCTGCGTGGCCGTCCGCCAATCACGCCACCGCTGTCGGATGTATTCGACCAGTGAAAGTTCGCTTAAACTGGACGGCGTCGGGTCCAATCGCAGCCACCCGCCGTGTGACCAATCGAATAACGGATGCCGCTGACGAATCGCTGCCGGAATCGCCTCCGCGGGGATGTAGGCTTCGACCCAGGCATGCGCATGGGACTGGCGAGCCCAGTAACGCTGGTCTAACTGGTTGAATTCATCGGTCTTGAACCCCACGACGATTCGCGAGGGCAGTCCTTGGCTGCGAAGCATCAGAGCCAAGGCGGAAGCGAAGTATTCGCAGTGGCCTCGTGGATCGTTGACGATGAAATCCTCGATGGGGTCCAACGTCGGATCGCGCGGTTGTTCGCCCAAGCGATAGCTGAAGCGAGGCGAAGAGCGAAGGGCTCGCTCCAAAGTTCGAGCTCGCCCCATCGGATCGCTGGGCGGGACGTTCGCCTGGTCCATCCACTGCTGTGCCAGTCGAGTCAGTTCGGGGAAGGATTCGGACGGCCATTCCAACAGCGGTGCCAATTCGACCGGCGCCACGGCGGGTGCCAAATCCGATTGCCGGCCATCGACCAGCTCGGCGGTTACCAGGTCGTAGCTGAACGGCCGTCGCATGACCGTACCGGCCCGCTGAAATCGCTCTAAGGCCGAGTCAAACTGGACTCGCACGTCCCGATTGACTCGAATGCTGGGCCACACGTAAAAGAGATCGGCCCGATCCATCGGTTCGACGCGGAACTCTTGACGGATCACCTCCAGGGGGGCATTGCGGCGTTCGAATTCCGTATCGATCGCTTGTTGCATGGCGCCGAGCGGATTGTCCGCAAGTGGCAACCATTGCCAGCTACCGCCGGTGTACTGACTCAGCACCGCGCCCCGCAGGAAGAGGGCGCCGAGCAGGGGCACTTCGGCATTGTCGCGGTGACGGCGCAAGCGGACGGCCAAGACCTTTTGCGTGTTCTCCAGCGTGGAACCCACTTCGCCAAGCTGCACCTGATCGTCGTATCCGACACTGCGTTGCAACGTGAGCGGAGAAGTCTGCCACGAACCGCCTCCGCCGCGGATCAGCGACAAATTCACGCCGCCGAAGCGAGGTGTCGCCAAAAAGACCACCACACCAATCAATAGGCAGGCGAGGGTCAACCGTCCGAAACGCCACCAGAATTCGGCGCCTAGCGGCTCGGGCGGCGGTACCGCAGTGGCGGTTAACATGACGGGTTGATAGCGTTCGTCGGATATTTCCCGCGATCCCGACGGCTGCCCCCCGAGCCCGCCAGCAGGCTGGATGGATCGCCCGTCACGTGGCTCGGAGTTGGGATGCAGCCGCAGGTACAGCGATAAGGGGCCGACGATCAGCGTGCCCGCCGCAACACCCGCAACCTGCCACCAATCGGTGCGCAGCCCCGCCTCGTAAGCCGCTCGCCCACCGCCCGAGCTGCCCGCAGGGCCGCTCCGCTGTTGCTGACGATGCATGCCCAGCAAACCCAGCGTTACAAGCACGAAAAACAGGTAAACAGCCAACACCAAACCGAACAGCGGGCCGTGGTAGAATGCACAGGCCAAAAACGTCTGCAGCAGGCTGAGACTGAACAGGTCCCAGTGAGTGCGGCTCGTCTTCCGTTCGAACATCATCACGGCTTGCAGCCCGATCAAACCATCGGCGGCTACCGCTGCGTCCGGAGCGCCGCTGACCTGAGCAAAACGCCAGACCGCAATCGCTACCGT
>SKVE01000124.1 GCA_007129635.1 Planctomycetaceae bacterium | reverse complement strand
GCACATGAACCGGTTGCAGAATACCAACGATGTGCTGTTGGCCGATGGGGTCAGCGGACGGGTGACGAAGCTGTTTCGCGAGCAGGACGAAGCTTGGATCGACGTTCACGACGAGTGGTTCTGTCTGGAAGACGGACGGTTCACCTGGATCAGCGAGCGGGAGGGCTGGCGTCACCTGTATCTGGTCGCGCGGTCGGGCGAAATGCAACAGGTGACCAGCGGCGATTGGGACATGATCCGCTTGCTGCACATCGATACCCAGCGCGATCAGATCTACTTCATGGCATCGCCCGACGACCCGACCAGACGTTACCTCTTCCGATCCGGCTTGGATGGCGGCCAGGTTCAGCGGTTGACTCCGGAAGATCAACCGGGCGTGCACAGCTATGAACTTTCGCCCGACGGCCACTGGGCGATTCACCGCTATTCGTCGTTTGATACGCCGCCGCGGGTCGAGTTGATTCGGTTGCCGGAACACCGGACGGAGCGAGTGCTGGTTGACAATCAGCGATTGGCCGAGCGGCTGGCGGCGGTGGATCCATCGCCGGTGGAGTTCTTTCGAGTCGATATCGGCGACGGGATCGAACTGGATGGTTACTGCCTGAAGCCAAGCGACTTTGACCCGCAGAAGAAGTATCCCTTGTTGATTTACGTTTACGGCGAACCGGCCGCTCAGACCGTGCTGGACCGCTGGGGCGGCAAGGGACAGCTTTGGCACCGGATGATGGCTCAGCGAGGTTATGTGGTGATGAGCTTCGATAACCGGGGAACCCCAGCGCCGCGCGGGCGGGCGTGGCGCAAGGTGGTCTATCGCCAGGTCGGCGTCCTGGCGCCGACCGAGCAGGCGGCGGCTTTAACGCGGGTGCTGGAGGATCGTCCGTACCTGGATGCCCAACGAGTTGGCATCTGGGGCTGGAGTGGCGGGGGATCGATGGCTTTGAACGCGATCTTCAAGCACCCTGAGCTATACCATACGGCCGTGGCCGTGGCCCCGGTGGCGGACCAGCGTTTGTACGACACCATCTACCAGGAACGCTACATGGGCCTGCCGGACGATAACATCGAAGGCTACTCGAAGGGTTCATCGATCCATTTTGCCGAGCGATTGGAAGGCCACCTGTTGCTGGTCCATGGCACGGCAGACGACAACGTGCATTACCAGATCACCGAGCTGCTGATCGACGAACTGATCCGCCACAACAAGCCGTTCACGATGATGGCCTACCCCAGTCGCAGCCATTCGATCAGCGAACGTGAAAACACCACGTTGCACTTGCGAAATCTGCTGACCGATTATTTCACCGAACATCTGCCGCCCGGCCAGAGGGACGCGAGCCAGGGTATCGAGTCTGATCGGGTGCGTCCCCAGCAGGCTGTCGATTCGCCGGCAGTAGGGTCGCCGCAATGAGAAAAGCTGTGCGAGCAAGGAGGTTCGGACGACTCGCCGCGTTGGCTGCTGTCGGCTTCGGTTTGGTGCTAGTCATCCTGCCGCTGATGACTCGCGCTCGGGGTGCCCAGGCACCGGTACCGGAGTCCGCATTCGATCCCCTATGGCAGATGGTCCACTGGGCACTGCAAGAGCCCCTGGTGTTGTGCTTTTTGATCGTTGGGGTCGGCATGGGCCTGGGATCGATACGGGTTGCCGGAATCGCGTTAGGCACCAGCGGTGTTTTGTTTGCCGGGCTGTTGTTTGGGCATTTGGGCCAGGGCCAGGGTTGGGAGGTTCCCGAATTCCTTGGGACGCTGGGGATGGTTTTGTTCGTGTATGCCGTCGGTCTGGGTGCCGGGCCGACCTTTTTTCGCACTTTTCGCGACCAGGGCAAGCAATTGGCGTTTCTGGGCATCGTGACGGTGACGTGTGGTGCCGGGGTCGCCGTCTTGATGGCACGCGTCAGCGGCATCCCGGGCGATCTGGCCGCCGGAATATTCGCTGGTGCGCTGACCAGTTCGCCCGCGCTGGCGGCTGGGATCCAGGCCGTGGACGAAGCGGGACGCCAGCCGCTGGCCGTTTCCATCGGGTACGGGCTGGCCTACCCAGTGGGGATCTTGGCCGTGATTCTGTTCGTGCAGTTGGTGCCTCGGCTGTTTCGAGTCAACCTGGAAATGGTCGGATACCAATTGCAGCAGCAGATTCGCGGTAAGCAGGCCATCGGCCGATTCTTAATCCAGATCGCCAATCCGGCCGTCTTTGGCAAATCGTTGAACGAACTGGCGTTGCCTGAACGCATCGGGTGGCAGATCACCCGCGTGTTGCAGCACGACCGCCTGGTACCCATCAAGGGCAGCCACGTGTTGCAACCGGGACAAATCATTTTGCTGGTCACCGACCACCGCCATGCCGATCAGTTGATCGCCATGCTGGGGTATCGCTCGGAAAGATCTGTCGTGATCGACAGCGATCACGACCGTGCGGACGTGGTGGTGACCAGTTCAGAGATGGTCAGCCGTTCGCTGCGCGAGTTACAGTTGCGCAGCCGATTCGGAGTGACCATCGCCCGCATCGAGCGTTACGGCGTCACCTTCGTACCCAACGCGGCGACGGCTTTCAGCATGGGAGACCGAGTCTCGGCGGTCGGCGAGCCGGAAGGGCTAAAGGCTTTCGAGCAGGCCGCCGGTCATCGGATTCGCAAGCTGCATGACACCGATCTGATGTCTGCGGGGCTGGGGCTGGTCGTCGGCATCGTCTTGGGAATGATCCCGATTCATATTCCGGGGGTTGGCGAGTTCCAGTTGGGGCTGGCGGGCGGCCCGTTGCTGGCCGGTTTGTTATTCGCCCACTTCGGCCGTTTCCTGGGCATCGTCGGTTACATGCCGACCGCTGCTCGTATGTTGACGCAGGAACTGGGACTGGCTTTTTTTCTGGCTGCAGCCGGTTTCCAGGCCGGCGGTCATTTCGTCCAGATGTTGCGCGAGTACGGGGTGATGCCGTTTGTCATGAGCCTGGTGGTGGCCGTCGTGTCGCTGACGGTGTCGGCGGTATTCGGCCGTTTTGTCCTGCGGATGAACGTGCTGCAGGTGTTGGGTGGAACGTGTGGTGCGATGACCTCGACCGCTGGG
>SKVE01000301.1 GCA_007129635.1 Planctomycetaceae bacterium | reverse complement strand
CGCGGCGATCATCTCTTCCTCCGTGACTTCGTCGAACTGCGCCAGGTAGGCCTCCTGGTCCGTCAACGCGAGCACGAACGGCGCCACGTCGCCGGTGTTCACCTCGCCGTCGAAGTTCATGTCGCCCACGAGGACGTCATCCTCGACCTCCAGCAGCCACACGTGAATGTTGTTGTAGTAACGGCTGTCCGTGTCATCATTGCGCAGACGAAAGTCGGTCATCGAGGCCCAGCCCTCTTCGCCCGGGAAGTCTGGCCAGCCGGCCTGATCCCATCTCGAGGAGAACTGGAGATTGAAATCCTGAAGATCGTCCACCGCCGTCCACTCGACATCGTCACCGAACTGCCCGCTGTCGTCGGTGCGGTAGAAGAGCGACGCGCTGCCATCACCGCCGTGCCCGGTGAAGTCGACGACCGCCCGCCTCTGCACCCACTGGTTCACCGCGTGGGTGTGGTCCGCGCTGCGGTGGTGGTCCAGTTCCGCGTCGCGCACCGTGAACGGGGGGGCATCCCAATCGCCACTGAAGCTTTGAGCCTTGAATTCGATCTGCGACGGGGCGCCAGGCCAGATCAGCTTCACCGCGCCCGCGTCCCACCAATGCGGGGTGTACGTGAAAAAGTCGATCACAATCGTCTCGTTGCCCGCCAGTTCCCAGTCCAGCCCCTCGCCTTCACCGTGACGGCCGTCAACGCTGACGTTCAGCCACGTGGAGCGCATGCCGTCGAATTGTCGCCCGCTCAGGGCTTGGGTTCCAGGCCCGCTGGAGGGGTCCGGGTTCGCGTACACGGCACCTTCTTGATGGGTCTGGTGCGGCCGCCAGAAGCTTTGACTCGCCAGCGTCGCGCTGCCGGGGAACTCTTCCGAGCCGTTGTAGAGCTGGTAGCTCTCGAAGTCCTCCCACAGGAGCGTGAGCTCGGACTCGGGATCCGGCGCCGCCCCGGTGTACGCCTCGGCCGCCTGGCCGAACGCCAGCCCCGTCGCCGCCACCACCGTTGCAAACATTCCAATGCGTCTCAACATGACCAATCTCCTTCTGCAAGAAAGGGTAAAACGTGAACCCGACAAGGTCGCCGACCTGCTGTCGCAGGCCGGCGGCGCAATTCAACCACCACCACGCGGACGCCGCATCATCAACATCAGCCCGCCCGCCGCGAGCAGGCCCAGACCCGTCGGCTCAGGGATCGGGCCATAGTGGAAAAACGTGAAAGGCGTGGCGTGCCCCGGCAACTGCGGCAGATCGCCGCTGACGAGAAACGCCCCGTTCAGATCGTTGCCGTGCGCCATCCATTGCTGAAAATTGATCGAGTCGGCATGTCGGTTGCCGAACCACCAGAAGTCATTGGCGCCGAAGAGATACCGGTTGCCGTCGATCTCCTCGACGCGGAAGCCATCGCCCTCGGAGCCGAACAGCCGGATCTGGCTGAATATCCCCGCCAGTTCGTTGTCGCGGATCTCCAACAGGTTCAGATGCGGCGACCGGTCGTTCTCCGACGCGACGATCGCCGACGGACTGCCCCAGACGGCGTTCTCGAAGATTTGCACGGCCGTGGAGTTGCTGATGTGAATCCCCGACTCATCATTGTTGCGGACAAGGTTCCAGTAGATCTGCGTGGGGTTGTCCGGATCGCCGCTGATCTCGTAAAAAATCCCGCGGCTCTGGGTATTGCCCTCGACGAGGTTGGAGCGGATGATGTCGCCTTCGTTGCCGATGTCCCACCAGAAGCCGAAGCCGTTGTTGTTGTGTACCCAGTTGTTTTCGTACACGCCGTTGACCGAGCGGACGAACTTGGTGGCACCGCCCTCCCAGCCCGGGTTGTAGCCGAGCTGCATGTTGTAAGCCACTTCGTTGTTCCGGAAATACACCGGGGTGCCACTGGCTGAGCCACTTACCCCGATCTGCCCGTTGTAGGCGAAACGCGAGTTTTCAACCGTCATGTTCCGCCCGACCTGAAGCCCGCCGGCGTGGTTGTAGGACAGCTCGACGTGGCGGATGGTCGCCCCCACCGAATCGGCCGTATGCAAAGCCCCCTGCTCGGGGCGGGCGCGGTTGGCGTATTGCTGGATGTAGAGGTTCTCAATCGTCACGCCCTGCGTGTTGCCTAGGTCGAAGGCGCGGGTGGACACGCTGGTCTCGACCGTCCGGCCGGCGGGATTGCCGTACATGTAAATGCGGTCGTTGTCGTAATCGAAGTACCACGTTCCGGGCTGGTTGACCTGCGAGAACTCATTGACGTGGCGATAGCGCTGGCCATCGAGAAACAGCTCGTTGCCGAAAAAGACTTCGCGCTCGTGACCTTCCTGGGCGACCTCACCCCAGGTGATGGGGCTGGCGGTGCGCTGACTCTGGCCGTCCCAGTAGAAGAGGTTGCCCGCCTGCTGCGCCTGGTCCGGGTCGAGCACCGTCGAGCCCCGCAGGCTGGCGCCGTAGTCCCCGATGAACGTGTCGCCGCTCTTGGGCTGGATGCTTTGCAGGCGGTGGATGCCCGCTTCCAGGCGGTAGGTCGTGCCGGCCGGGTTGGCGTTGACGACGCTCTGGATGTCCTGGCCGACGCCGATAAACACCTCGTTGGCGCCGACCGCGGCGGGAAGCCCGCCAGCCAGCACCAAGCCGAGGCCCAGGATTCCCACCTGAAGGCGGAAACGACCCGATCGGACCATTTTTTTCTCCCTCCCAAACGGCCGGCCAGAAAAGCGAAGCCGGTCAGCGGACCAAACCGTCCCAAAATATGACCATCGCAAACGCTAACGCTAACAGGACAACGGCGATTTTAACCGATCGAGTCGGCGGCGCACAAGGGCTGCGCTGGAATTTTTCTCATTCATCGCCCGATCCGCAGTTCCGTCCGGATTTGACGCGGCAACGGCCCCTGCACCGTCGCACGCAGCAGCGGGGCCGGCTCCAGGTGGCCGTAAGACTCAGAATACCAGCCTCTTACGGGATCCCTCCAGCCCCGGCAGACCTCGAGGGAAACGGGGCCATCATGGCTGAATGCCATCTCCGCACCCACCTGCCCAACCTTGAACCGGGCCAGGTCATCGCCCAGCGCCACGTGGGCGCCGGG
>SKVE01000652.1 GCA_007129635.1 Planctomycetaceae bacterium | reverse complement strand
GCGTGTTGGGGACCGTTCCGGTTGAAGAGGATGGATCGGCTTTCTTCGAGATCCCTGCCGGACGCCCGATCTTTTTCGTGGCGTTGGATGAAAACGATCTGTCGGTCAAACGCATGCATAGTTTCACGACGGTGATGCCCGGCGAGGTAACCGGTTGTGTCGGGTGCCACGAGCCGCGGACGAACACCCCGGAACTGGGCAGCCTGGCGGACATCTTTCGTCGGAATCGCCCGCCGCATCGGATCGAACCGTTTGACGGCTTCCCCGATGTTTTGGACTTTACCCGCGATATCCAACCGATCCTGGACCAGCATTGCGTGGCCTGCCACGGTCCGGAACGACGCGAAGCGGGGGTGCTGCTGAGCGGTGATTTGGGCCCCGTGTGGTCGCACAGCTACTTCAGCCTGCTGGCCCATCTGCAGGTCGCCGATGGGCGAAACGGTTTGGGCAACTACCCACCGCGGACCATCGGCAGTTCCGCCAGCCCGCTGCTGGAGAAGCTCGGCGGCGGGCATCACGAGGTCGTCGCGTCGCCCGAACAGTGGCGGACGGTCTGGTTATGGATCGAGAGCGGGGCTCCATTCGCCGGCAGTTATGCGGGGCTGCGCAACGCCGTGGATCAAGGTGTTGCCGGTCGAGCCACAGGCCGCGTTTTCGGCGAAAATCAGGGGCTGCTTCAGGAGCGATGTGGGGCCTGCCACGCGCTGCGCGACCCACAGAACGAACAGGGCCGCGCGTTGCCGTTTCGCCCGCTCGTGGCTCGAGCCCAACGAGGCGTGCCGCGCGAGGTGGGGATCCACGAACGAGTCGTTATCCCGGACGATCCGCTGACAAAGTACAGCGAGCATATCCTGCTGAACTTTTCGCAGCCCGAAAAATCCAGCTTGTTGCTGGCGCCGCTGGCCGCGGAAGCCGGCGGCTACGAAAGCTGTGGCGCGATCTTCGCGGATACGAACGACCCTGCTTATCAGCGTCTGTTAGCCAGTCTATCTCAAGGCCGGGCGGAATTGGATGCCCAGCCGCGTTACGGCACCGAAGGGTTTGTCCCCAATCACCAATACATCCGGGAATTGATCCGGTTCGGCATCCTGCCGCCGTCGTTCGATCCGTCCAGCCAGCCGCTGGACGTCTTCCGCGCGGATCAGGACTACTGGCAATCCCTGTGGCTGCAGCCGCACGGCCATGACGGCCAATTCTGACGGGCGTCAGCCTCCGTGTACTCGCCCACCGGTGTCCGATCGAAACCGAGGTTCTCGTCGATCGAACCATGAAGCACTCACTCAACCCTGAACCTCCAGATTGCACATCAGCAGATTCACCCGGTGCGTCTCCGGTTGTCGTAGTATTGGTTGCACCGCGCGACCGAATCGCGACGTGATGGCCCAGCGTGCCATTTGCATCAGCAGGTCGCGGTCGACCATCGGACAGGGCAGATGACCTGCCGCCCACTGGGTATTCTGTTGATCGAATTCCGGGTCGTCTCGCCAGTACGATTGATAGACGCTCATCTGTTCGCGAAAGGCGTTGGTGATCCAGTCGCCGTCCAACCGCCTCGGATCGTTGCAACTGGCCAATTGCGAATAGCGTTCGACCGCCTCTTGGATCACCGAAGCCATCTCGGAAACAAGCGTGGGGCGTCCAGCGGTCAAATGATAAGTTCGGCCGTGGAACTGCGGGTTGGCTCGGATGTGCGTGATCACGGAAGAAACCCAATCGACCGGCACAAGATGCTTGCTCTCTGCTCGGTCCAGCCCCAGAATGGAAGCCAGTTCTCCACCGCTGGTCGCACCCAACTCGACTCGGCTGACCAACGTGTGAGCCAGCTTCAGGATCGCATAGAACCCGTGATAGCCGGTGGTTTCGAAGGTCTTCGAATCGCCGACGATGATGGCGGGCCGATAGACCGTGAGGGATTCCAGAACGCTGGCATCGCGGACCATCTGCTCCGATTCCAGTTTGCTTCGTTCATAGTCATTTCCCAACGTCTGGCCGACGTCCAGTTCGTCCTCCAGGATACGTCCGGAACGCAAACCACAAACGTAGGCCGTCGACACGTAATGCATGCGGTGGATTCCCGTCGTCCGGCACAGATTCAGAATCCGTCGAGTCCCGTCCACGTTCGTCTGCCAAGGTTCGCCTCGACGATCCGCACCATGAAATTGAAGACTGGCCGCATTGTGCACGATCGAATGACAATGGTTCGCGATCCAATCGATGCTGCGTGAATCCAGCGCCAGGTCATCCTGAGCCAAATCGCACGGAAGCACGACGGGCCGTCGCGCGTCCGCGTCGCCGTTGTCGGCGTCTGCCAGCATCGATTCGTACGGGGCCAGTAGATCGGCAACTCGCTGAGCGGCGGCAGCTCGACGATGATCGCGGACCAACACGGCCATTTGGTCGCCAGATAGCAAGCCATCTCGAAGCAGATAACCTCCAAGCATTCCCGTCGCGCCCGTCAGGAGGTAAAACTTTCTCATGATTTCTCCCATGCATCGTGTTCCACGGCAAATTCTTATTTCCTGTTTGCCAAGAATCAAGATACCATAACCTAGGCGTGGGTGTCAATGGTGGTCGATTGGACTGTTTGTGCGGCGTCGACCAGGGTTTCACGCTGCCTCGAAAGGTGAATGTCGTTCTGTCCAAAGAAGTTGGCTGCCTTGTCCTGACGGTTCGTATCCGTTATCAAAGGGCGTTGGCAGGCGAATTTGAACTTGTTGCATAGAAAACCATAGGAGGCATATCCAGATGTATCGATTCCTCTTGGCCATTCTTTTTTTGGTGGTTGTCGTCGGTGGCAGGACGGGACCGGCGGTTGGGCAGGAACATGGAGATTTGACGGCGACGTTCGCCTATGGTGGCAACCAGTTTGTTGCGGATCCGCTTCGGATCACGTCGGACAAAGAGTTCTGCGGTCGATTCCAGGTGCTGGACGAGACGCTGGCCGTGAACCCGGAGAACCAAGGCATTGCGAACGTTTTTGTCTGGTTGTTTTTAGGGCGAGGCGAGCAAGCTCCGGATCCGCATCCTTCGTACGCCGAGACGGCGGCGGACAAGATTCTGCTG
>SKVE01000933.1 GCA_007129635.1 Planctomycetaceae bacterium | reverse complement strand
GAATACCGCCGCGTGTGTGTCCTGCGGCGAGTGCTGAACGACATGAACGGTCCGGACGCGATGGAGCTGCTGGTGACTCGATTGGGAAAAACCAAATCGAACGCCGAATTCCTAATGGGCATGAATATGAAATAAGGAGGATTGGATGCCGACTGTTTTTCAGGGGGACCGCGCCGCCGGCGATTGGGGCCGGATGGCGATCGTGGTGTCCCGCTACAATGAATCGATTACCGGCAAGCTGCTGGATGGCGCCGTAGCCACCCTGACCGCTGCCGGCATGACGGACGATGCGATCGACGTGGTTTGGGTGCCCGGCGCGTGGGAGATCCCACTGGTCGCCGGACGCCTGGCCGAATCGGCCGGTTACAGCGCCGTGCTCTGTCTGGGCGCTGTGATCAAGGGCGAGACATCGCACGACCAGCACATCAACCGCCAGGTCAGCTTGAGCCTGGGTCAGATCTCGCTCAGGACGGGCATCCCGATCCTGTTCGGAGTGCTGACCTGCAACAGCATCGAACAGGCCATCCACCGCTCGGGCGGCAACGTGGGAAACAAGGGCGTGGAGTGCGCCGAAGCCGCGTTGGAGATGGCCAGCCTGCTGCGGAAACTTCCTGCTGCCCCGGCGGGAACACCCCGCCCTTTTGATCGAGCCGAGCGGGGGTCTGCGACGACCGCCCCCGAACCACTCGGCACACGGTCGCCCGAATCCCGGCGTCCCCGCCGCAAACAGGCCGCTCGTCTGACCCGCCGCCGACGTGCCCGCCAGGTCGCCCTGCAAGTCCTGTTCGCCGACGATCTGAACCCGCAACATGACCTGCTGGCCGCCGGTCGGTTCCTGCAGGTACGTCTGCAGCACGACCGCGAACTGGTACGCTTCGCCCGGCAACTGGTCGACGGCACCCGAAATCATCGTACCGAGATCGACCAGATCCTGGCAGGCAAGCTTCAGAACTGGAGTCTCGCGCGGCTGGCCGCTACCGACCGCAATGTTCTGCGGATGGGAATCTACGAATTGCTGTACGCGGGAACCCCTGGGCCGGTAGCGATCAACGAGGCGATCGAACTGGCTCGCCGATTCGGATCGCCTCAATCCCCGAAGTTCGTCAACGGATTGCTCGATCGAGTGCTCCATCAGCCGACACAAGGAACCTGACGATGGGACTGTTTGACCGATTGCGTGGTAAACCGAATGTTGACTCGCAGGACGTGCCCCCTGCAGCCACTCAGGCGGACGCTTCCGACGCGGAAGCTCAGCAGGCCCCAGCAGACGCGGGACCAGTCAGCGCGGCTGAACCCGCCGATGCGCCCAAGGGCGTGCTGGCCCGATTGCGACAGGGCCTGCGGCGGACGTCCCAGTTGCTGAACACGGATATCCGAGACTTGTTCAAGCAGGACGGGCGACTGGTGGATGACGACTTCGTGGACGAATTGTTCGCCATCCTCGTACGCACCGACATGGGCACCGGACCCGCCGGGCAGATCCGCGACCAGGTACGTACCGAATTTCGCGGCCGTGTCGTCCGCATGGACGATGTCTTGCATTCGGTCAAGGTTCAACTGAAGCAACTGATGGCGCAGGACGAAACCCCGCTGAATCTGGCCGCCAACGATCCGACGATCATCATGGTCGTCGGGGTCAACGGCAGCGGCAAAACCACCTCGATCGCCAAACTGGCTCATTTCTTGAAGTCGCAAGGGAAAGGGGTCGTCCTGGCAGCCGCCGATACGTTCCGTGCGGCGGCAGTCGAGCAGCTCACGATCTGGGCCCAGCGGATCGGTGTATCGATCGTCACCGGACCGTCCGGGAGCGATCCGGCCAGCGTAGCGCATCGCGCGGTCGCTCAGGCCTTGGAAACGGGCGCGGAAATCTGCATTATCGATACGGCAGGCCGGCTGCAAACCCAAGCCAATCTGATGAACCAGTTGGCCAAGATCCGTCGCGTGATCACCAAGCAGGTACCCGAAGCGCCCCACGAGGTGCTGCTGGTTCTGGACGCCACCGCAGGTCAGAACGGGATCAGCCAGGCGAAAGGTTTTTCCGAAGCTGCGGGTTGTACCGGCATCATCCTGGCCAAGCTGGACGGCACCGCCAAGGGCGGCGTGGTGATCCCCATCCGCCAGCAGTTTCACCTGCCAGTCAAGTATGTCGGCCTGGGCGAAAAAGCCGAAGACCTGGCCCTGTTCGAAGGCGGTCGCTTTGTGGATGCCCTACTGGATGGCGATTGATCGGAACGTGCCAGATCGAATGGTTGCAAAGATCGTACAGCCCATACAACTGCAACATCTTAACGTTATCGAGCAAAGATCTCCATCTTTCGCTTTTTTGACTGCGGTTCCTCTTCAACACGGATTCTCCCAAACTCCGATAAAGGTGACGGGAGAGGAGATTCCTTCTGCCTCTGCAGGGTGGGCTGTCTTCGACTGCCAGGAACATGGGTGCCATCGGTTTTCGTACGGTGGTTTCCAGTCGATGCAAAGGCCCTGACGGCCCTTCAGACGCGAAATTTCAATGGATTGGGGAGTAACGAGGATGAAGATTAGACGATTGTTGATCGCCCTTGCGGCGACCGGTTCCCTCGCAGCGAGTCAAGCTGCGGCTCAAGGGGTAGTGCATCAGATCCAAGAGGTTCAGCCGACCATCAGCCAGGCATCGCCCAGCGATCTGGCGGTGCCCGTCAGCTCGGCCATGTACGGGGACTCTTGGCTAAAAGACGATCTGGGATACAAGGATGGCAAGATCGGCGGATCGTGCGGTGCCGCGCCGTTCGAGCTGTACCCCACCGACAGCATGGGCATCAAGATCGGTGGCTGGACCCAGTTCGGCTACCACAATCGCGCCAGCGTTGGAGGATTAGACGGGTTCAACACCAACCCCAATAAACTCAACCTGCACCAGCAATGGTTCTACGTTGAACGCGAAGCGGATGGCAGTTGCGGGCTGGACTGGGGTTTCCGCTTTGACGTGATGTACGGGATCGATGCCGACAATACCCAGTCGTTCGGCAACAATTTCGGTCGCTGGGACTACCGCAACAGCTTCCAGCACGGCGAGTACGGTTGGGCG
>SKVE01000631.1 GCA_007129635.1 Planctomycetaceae bacterium | reverse complement strand
TGGTTCTTCTTCGACCAGGTGATGAACCACTGGGACGGCCGCGACGGTCTGTGGGTTGCGGTTTGCGAGAACCCCGACGCCGATCAGCCTGAGTGGTCGGAACCACGCCGCATCTGGCACGGCCGGGTGCTGAACAAGCCGACAGTCTTATCGAGCGGGGAGTGGTTGTTGCCGGCCTATTTGCTGCAGCGCACGGGCCGCGATCCGCTGTCGGAGAATCTCTTTCCCGAACTCGATCCCTACCGCGGCGTGAACGTCTTCGTCTCGACGGACCAAGGAGCCACGTGGACGCGCCGCGGGCTGCGGCCCTTCCCGCATCCGTGCTGGCACGAAGCCATGATTGTACAGCGCCAGGACCACTCGCTGTGGATGCTGGCTCGGACCCGAAAGGGCATCATGCAGAGCTTCTCCGAGGATCGTGGCGCCACGTGGTCTGAACCGACGTTCCCGGACGGCATGGTGCATCCCGTGGCACGGTTCCACATCCGCCGCATGGCTTCGGGCCGGATCTTGATGGTCAAGCACGGTCAGACGATGGATTCTCACGAGGGCCGCAGCAAGCTGACCGCGTGGTTGTCCGAAGACGAAGGAGCCACTTGGAAAGGCGGCCTGATGCTGGACGAGCGCACGGGGATCTCGTACCCCGACGGGACTCAGGCGCCCGACGGCACGATCTACATCTCGTACGACCGCGAGCGCTCCCGGCTGGGCGAGATCCTAATGGCCCGGATCACCGAAGACGACATCCTGGCCGGAAAGCTCGTCAGTCCGAACTCGCGGCTGAAAATGCTGATCAGCCGGCCGTTGAAGGACCGCAGCGCGGGCGAAGAGTGAAATATCGGCAAAGAGAAAGGTGTCGTTTTCGGCCAAGCCGTCTTCCATGGGGTCGATCGTTGGGCGAAGACGATTCCCGATCCCTTCACCGTTCCCTACCGAAAAGAAGAACCACCATGACCGCTTCCGCTGTCACCCCGACATCGCACCGCCTGTTCCCGCTGGCCGCTGGGCTGATCCTGGCCTGCTGCATCTATCCATTGCGTGCGGAACCGCCGGCGCGTTTCACCATCACCCCGGCGGATCTTCCCAATACGGGGATTCTGTTCGTCGATCATCAGCACGAGGGCCGGTCCGGCCACGGTGGTCAAGCCATCTGGGTGCAGCCGACTTCGGAAGAAATCCCCCGAGCGGCCCAAGCTTCGAAGCAGGAAACCGCCGACCAGGCCGCCGGCCGGTTGCTGTACAACGGCATCCGGTTGCCTGAGACATGGCCCCCGGATCATCTGGATCCGAAGTCGGCCGATCCCATGCCGGTGCCGTACCTGGATCATCCGCCGGAGGTGGTGCCCATCGACGTGGGGCGGCAGTTGTTTGTGGACGATTTTCTGATCGAGGAAACCGACCTCGAACGCACCTATCATGCGGCGGAGCGGTACCAAGGCAATCCGGTGTATCAGCCGGATTGCCATGATGAGTTGAATCGAAGGGGCGTGGTCTATCTGGGCCAGGGCGGTGTGTTTTTTGATCTAGAGGACCGGCTGTTCAAGATGTTCTACACCGCCGGGTGGCGAGGTCCGTTGGCGATGGCTACGAGTTCCGACCTGGTGAACTGGACCCGCCCGGAGTTGTCGGACAAAGGTAACGTGTTGATCGACCGAAGCGTTGATGACAATGCCGTTTGGTTGGATCTCCGCCCGAGCCACGCCCAAGAGCGGGTGAAGTACATGGAATGCCATCGCGGGGGGCATCCACATTCCGGCTATCAATTGCTTTACACGTCGGCAGACGGACGGGATTGGTCGGAAGGGGTGTCAGCGGGCCGGCATCGCGGTGATTACTCCTCGTTGTTCTACAACCCTTTCCGCGATGTGTGGGTGTTCAGTATGAGGGCGACGGACGGCATGGGCCGCGCGACCTATTATTGCGAGCGCCCCGAGTTCCTCCAGGCCGATTGGGACCGCGATGCCGTTTATTGGCAAGGCGCCGATCGGCTGGACGAACCCGAGCCGGAGGGCAGTTATCATCCGGCCGCGCACGCTCACGGCGTCCAGCTTTACAGCCGCCCGGCCGTGGCCTACGAGAGCCTGATCATCGGAATGCACCAAATCCATCGCGGGCCGCACAACCGCGTCTGCGAGGAGGAACGGTTCCCCAAACTGACCGACCTGGAAGTCGGCTTCAGCCGCGACGGGTTCCACTGGCACCGCCCCAGCCGGGCGCCGTTCCTGGCCGGGACGCGGCGCGAGGGCGATTGGGACCGTGCCTACCTGCACAGTACGACGGGCGTGTTCGTGGTGCTGGGCGAGAAGCTGGTGTTCCCGTACACGGGCTTTTCGGGAATCGGCCCGGACGGCAGCCGCGGGATCTACCACGGCGGAAGCATCGGCCTGGCCTTCCTGCGCCGCGACGGCTTCGCCTCGATGGACGCCGGTCCCAGCGGCGGCACGCTCACCACGCGCCCGGTCACGTTCAACGGCACGCACCTGTTCGTCAACGCCAAGGTGCCCGACGGCACGCTGCGGACCGAGGTGCTGGACCAGAGCGGGCAGCCCATCGAGCCGTTCACGCTGGCCAACAGCGTGCCGCTGACCGGCGACAGCACCTTGGCGCCGATTGTCTGGGAAAGCGGTTCCGACCTGGCCTCCCTGCGCGGCAAGCCGGTCCGGTTCCGCTTCGAGCTGGCCGGCGGGTCGCTCTATGCGTTCTGGGTCAGCCTTGATCAAAGCGGTCGCAGTGATGGCTTCGTCGCCGCAGGCGGTCCGGGGTACACCGGTCCGACCGACACCGTGGGCCGGGCCGCGCTGGCAAACAGAAAGCCTGCGCCGAAGGCGAGACCGTAACCTTCGCCAAATGGGCCGTGCCGGTTTTCTGGCCGTGACGCGGATGGTGATTTTAATAGATAAGCACCGTTCGAGAAATAACTGTCCGATGTCCCCTCGCCCCTCCGAGGAGAGGGCAGGGTGAGGGGGCCGAAAGTGCGTCAGTTATTTCTCGAACGGTGCTAACTAGAACACGGAAAAGGAAAGGGACGAACATGAGTAGCTGTCCATTCTGTGCGCGAGGTTTC
>SKVE01000342.1 GCA_007129635.1 Planctomycetaceae bacterium | reverse complement strand
CTTGCCGTTTCCCCGGCCAATTTTGAAATTTGAACACCCGACCCCTGAGTAGCGTTCGGCGAGGGTCTCCGACCCCGCCGAAACCGCCGACCGAAGGTCTCCCGCGATATTGGAGACCTTCGGTCGGCGGGGTGGCTCGGTCCGAGACCGGCCACAGCGCTGCGGGTAGATTACTCCCTGCGCGGTGCCTAACAGCTCATCCAGTTTCTGGCACCCAAAGGCCGATTCGAATTCCTCAGCCATTCGCAACGCGACACTCGTCGCTGAAGCGCATCGGACGATGCGGTCGCGGTCGATGGCGGATCGTTACGCTCCTCGCTACCCCCGCTGCCTCTTGATGCCCCTGCGTAGCGGTGAGCGTGAACCTCACCCCGAGACAAGCCGGGGGCATCGTTCGCTGCAAGACGGGAACCAAAACCAGAGCAAACCAATTGGCCTTGAAAAGCACAAACTGAACAACTCCGGCGCGCGCCGGTCCTAAACCGGATCGGGCAGTTCGTACGGTTGGCGGCGAGGCCGGTCCAGATAGGCGTTGGCTTGATCGTCGTCGGGGAAGATTTCCCGTTGCGGGTCCCAACGCAAGGGGCGGCCGACCCAGCGGACGATGTTGCCCAGATGGCAGACAATGGCCGAGCGATGCCCGATTTCCACGTCGGCGATCGGCCGCTCGCGGGATTTGATGCAATCGAACCAGTTCTGAATGTGATTGTCGATCGCTGGCAAACGAAAATCCAGTTGATCGGCGGGCGTCTGGCTCAGCTCGACCGGATTGCTGTCGACCGTATTGTTGCCGATGCGGATCTTGCCCAGATCTCCGATGAACTCGCCACCGGCCGCCGGGCCGTTGTCTTCCAGCCGGATGGTGATGCCGTTGGCGTACCGCATTCGCACCCGGCGTCCGGAACTGCTGAGCTGATCGCCCCGAGCCCGACTCTCCGGCTGGTCGTACACCACGGGTTCCAAGGGCCCATCGCCTTCGGCCCAGATCTCGACGGGGCCGGTGTGGTCCAGGTCCAAAGCCCACTGGATCTGGTCAAAGCCATGCGATCCCGTCCCGGTCATCTCGCCGCCCGAGTAGGGTTGCAGCGAGAGCCAGCCCGGATCGGAACGTTGGACGAAAATATCCGCGTGGTAGGCGACCGGTGGGGTCATGCCGCACCAGGCGTCCCAGTCCAAGCCATCGGGGACCGGCTGAGCTGGGAAACGGCACTCCCAAGGACTCGGGTAGTTCAGAATCACCACGGTGTGGATCTTGCCCGCCACACCGTTGCGAACCAGTTCACAGCCGCGACGATGGCCGCTCATCGACCGACGTTGCGATCCGGTCTGAAAGACGCGGGCATACTTCCGAGCGGCTTGGACGATCTGGCGACCCTCGCGGATCGTGAGCGACAGCGGTTTCTCCAGGTAGACATCTTTCCCAGCCTGGCAGGCGTGGATGCTGGGCAGCGCGTGCCAATGATCCGGAGTGGTGATGAACACCGCGTCGACGTCGCGGCGGTCCAGCACCTGGCGATAATCCTGATAAGCGTCGCAGCCGCGCCGGCCCGCGACCGATTCGGCGCGCGAGCGGTCTACGTCGGCCACCGCCACGATCTGGCCCTCGGCCGGCAAGCTCATCAATTGATTCGCTCGGCGGCCGGCGCCGATGTAGCCGATCCCGATCCGGTCGTTCGCCGCCGGACGCCCCGGAGCGGCCAGCACGCCAGTAGGCAGGATCGTCGGCATCAGGATCGGACTGGCTGCCCAACATGCCGCCGTGGTGAGCAGTTGCCGCCGTGAGGTGCGTCTGGATAACGTCATGATACGTCAGATCCCCATCTGTCCCAGGCCGTCGATCAAACGGCTGAGAATCCCTGTCAAGGTCGGATGCGAGTTCTCGAACTGGTGTGCCGCCAACTGCAGACGCTCGATCACCGATTCCGGGCTGTCCGACGGAAGATCCTCGTCCAGCGATTCCGCTGCAGCGGCCGCGGAATCGTCACGCTCTCGCGCTTGCAAGACGTCCTGGATCTCCTGGATCGCCTCGTGCAACAACTCGGCCGCTTCATCATCGACCGCCACCAGGTCATGCAATTCGTCTTCCAATTCCCGAACAATGGCTTTCAGTTTTTCGATCGAATCGGCCATATCCGTCGCTCGCCTCCCGTTGGTCGCTAACTATGTGACGAATCTAACGCGCTTGCATGTTCGTTGTAAGCACCCGGTCCGGAAACGGGGGTCGGGAATCGTTTTCGGGTGAGCCGCCTTCCATGTGGTGAATCGTTGGTCGGAAACGACTCCCGAACCCCTCGGCCTCACTCAAACGCCGCTGGCGGGATCAGCCGATTTCTCGCTTGACCAACCAAACGGCGGCTGCCGTGCGGTCGGGCATGTCCAGTTTACGGAGTACATTCTGGACGTGTTCTTTGACGGTTTCGACACTGATACTCATCGAATAACCGATTTCGCGGTTGCTCAACCCGAACGACAGATGCTTCAGCACCTGATACTCGCGGCGAGTCAGCGGCACATCGTCGGCTTTCGGGTCGGCCCGCTGTTGCAGCTTGGCCTTGATCGTGCTGAACACCGTATCCGGCGGGGCCGGTTCGCCGCCGACAACTCGTCGAATGGTGGACGAAAACACTTCGGGGGCAACGTCCTTCAACAGGAAATCCTGAGCCCCCAACGCGACCGCTCGGGCCACGTAGCTCAGATTGTCATGCGCGGAAATCATGATCACGTTCGTCGTCGGAGTCTCCTTGCGGATCAACTCCAACGCGTCCAGACCATCCATGTCCGGCATCAATACGTCTAACAGCAACACGTCGGGCTTGTTCGCCTTGGTCGCGTCGATCGCCTCCTGGCATGTGGATGCCTGGGCAACAATCTGAATGTCTTGGTCAGCCAGCAAGCAGACCAACCCCTTGCGAATAACTTCCTGGTCGTCTGCCAGGATCACGCTGATAGCCACTTGTTTGCTCCCCTGAAAACAGATCTAAAAGTAGCACTCAAAACGGAAACCACACGGGCACTATTCAGAGGATACCCTGATGAATAAAAAAAAACCAGACCTAGGGCGGTATTT
>SKVE01000042.1 GCA_007129635.1 Planctomycetaceae bacterium | reverse complement strand
TGACCGTGCGCACTGCTGCCTCGCGTACCAAGGCGTAGGCTTCCGGCAGCAGATTGTCCAGTTTTTCGCCGCTCTTGGCCTGAAACCGCAATGACAAGCTGCGTTTGCGCAATTGCTGGTCCGTCTCCTTTTGCAAGGTCGCTTCCAGGTCGTTGATCGCCTGAAGCATGATGGACCAGCGAGCCATCCGACGTTGGATCGGCCCGCCCAACCACGACATTAACTTGGCTCGCTGGCCTTGAGGAAGACGACCGCTAGCATGCAGACTGCTCATAAACCATCCCGATCAAGCACGTTGGAAAACTGTGACCCTGCATGGATTATGAGGCATTCGGCGGAGACTGACCAGTCCAAAGGGATTTGGCGCACCGCGTAGTCCAGAACCAGCGGTAGCCCAAAGCTTGCCAACCTATGGGCAATTGGCGTTTGGAAACACCCCGATGGGACGGTCATTCTTATTGATAATGGGCAGCCAAACGAAGAGGGATGGCTATCCTATTTGCAGAGCGGTTATGCCACGTTGCTTAAACGCTTCCGGCAAATTCCTCAGAGATTGGTGCCCGTCTTGTGCCCTTGGAATTCAGGGTGAAGTAAAAGGTCGCACCATGCCCGGGTTCCGATTCGGCCCAGATTTTCCCGTCATGCCTTTGTAAGATCCGTCGCACAATGGCCAACCCGACGCCGCTCCCCTCAAATTCCTCAGGTCGATGGAGGCGTTGAAAGACATTGAACATCTTGTCGGCGTACGCTGGATCGAAACCGACACCATTGTCGCGAATCGAATAGATGACCGTTCCCTCGCAGGACTGACTACTTATTTCGATGACAGCGTCGCTCCTGTTTTTGGTGTATTTCAGCGCGTTGTCCAGCAGATTGGTCCAGACCTGCTGTAGCAGGATTGGATCTGCTGCAGCCCTGGGAAGCGGTGCCAGCCGAAATTCGATGTCTCGGTCTGGGGTATCTACGGTTAACCGCTCGAAGACTTCTCGAACCAGGCCAGTCATATCCACAGGCAATCGTTGAAGTTCACTTTTCCCTACTCGCGATAATCGCAGTAACTCCTCGATCAGGTGGCCCATTCGATCGGATTCGGCGCAAATGACTTCCAGGCAATGGGTTCCCTGGGCGGTTAATCGATTGGCCGACTCTTCCGCCAGGATCTTGGAAAAACCGAGGATCGCCCGCAACGGCGCTCGCAAGTCGTGAGACACGGAATAGCTGAAAGCCTCCAATTCCTTGTTGGCCGTTTCCCACTGGGCGGTGCGTTCCCGCACGCGATGCTCCAGCGATTGATTCAAATTGCGAATCTCATGCTCGGCCTGCTTGCGGTCGGTGATGTCCATCACGGTAAAGGTGACGACCCGCGCCGCTCCTGGCAGTTCCAGGGTCGTCGAGCACAGAAGCACGTCGATCGCATCGCCGTCTTTCTTTTTCCAACGCGTCTCGATGGTTCCGTAGCCGCGCTCGGCAATTTGCCGATATTCCTCGCGTCCGGCCGCCTCGTAATCCTCGTCGGAAAGAAAGAGCATTCGCGAATCCTGGCTCAGCAGTTCTTGTCGTGAGTACCCGGTGATCCGGCAAAACCGGTCGTTGACAAATTGAAGCGAGCGGCCGTTGGCGACCCCGATTCCGACGGGGGCTGCGCGGAAGATGCTGCTGAGCATGGCCTCGCTGCGGCGCAAGGCATCCTCCGCCTGCTGCTGCTTGACAATCCGCCACAGTTCCGACATCAGCAGCGTCACTTGACGTTCGTCGGATTCATCATAGTCGGTCGCCTTGTTCCCCACGCCGGCCAGGATCACGATGCGTTGGTCGTCGAACACGGGCACGTGCATATGCCGCTGCAGCTTCGAGCTGGGCTCCGCAGTCGCTCGCTGCCAATCATGGCGGCTATCCAGATCGTTGATCCGCAGGGAACGCCGCTGCCGCATGGCTTCCGTCCAACGGTCCGTGTGTGTCAAAGGGTTGGTCGCCGAGGAGTCCTGGCGGGCACATGGCTGCGTCGTATCTTTCGGCCAAAGATGCATCGTCAACACCCTTTCATCTTCGTCGGTGAATGCCAAGTAACCGATCTGGCTTTCCGTGAGTCGCACGGATTTTTCGAGGGCGAAATCAGCCAGATCGCCCAACGGGGCGCGCGCCTGTTGGTGTAAATGCAATAAAGCCACGAGCCGTGCCTCGTTCAAATGCGCCGCTTCTTCGGCCCGCAATCGCTCCGCGAACCGACGGCGGAGATGCCGAGTACCGATGGCGATCCCCAGCAGGCCCAGCAACCAGATGGCCGCCTGGGTACATGCTAGGAGAAATGGTAACCGGATCGGCATCTGAGACGTCTGGCTGAACTCGACTGACTCTCCTGGACCGCTGGCCGACCGGCTGATTTGAAGATACCCGCCGGCCAGCAGCGAGATGGCGACCACGACGGTCCAAAGCACCGTTACGGATGCGATCCAACCGGTCGAGGGTGGCACGGTTTGTTTTTGCCGTTCTTGTTGTTCGGAAGGGTTCATGGTGTTATCAGCTAATCCGTCGTGTTCTTACCCGCTCCCCGCGGAGCCGTTGGCTTTGCCCAAGGCCTGGGCAAGCACTACCGCTAAACGAGCTCGCTCGATGGGCTTGGCCAGCACTTCCCGGATTCCCAATTCACGGATGTGCTGGCGAATACCGGGCAGATCGTAACCGCTGGTCATCAGCACGGGGATCGTGGGGCGAATCGCTAAGATCTCGCGGGCCAATTCGGCTCCGTTCATCTCGCGCATCGACAAGTCCGTCAGGACCGCATCGAAATCCTCGGCCTCCGCCCGAAACGTTGCCAAGGCTCGACACGGATCACCGAACGCAGCGACCCGATAACCCAAGTCTTCCAGCAGCGATTGCGTTGCTTTTTGGACCAGTGCGTGGTCCTCGACCAACATGATCTTCTCGCCATGGCCCAGTGGCAGCGATCGCGCACGGACCACTACCGGCAAGTCCAAATCGGCCGTCGCCGAGGCGTCTACTGGCAGAAACACATGCATCGCGGTGCCCTGCCCAGGCCAACTCTCCACAACGACGGCTCCCTGATGGCTAT
>SKVE01000504.1 GCA_007129635.1 Planctomycetaceae bacterium | reverse complement strand
AGATCGAAAGTCGGTGTCCCAGTCATCTGATCATCTCCCCGGGCCCATGCACTCCCAGCGAAGCGGGGATCTCCGTCGCTTGTGTTGAACGCTTGGCGGGCAAGCTGCCTATCTTGGGGGTCTGCCTGGGTCATCAGTCGATTGGCCAGGCCACCGGCGCGACGATCGTTCGGGCTCGTCGTTTGATGCATGGCAAGACGGATCAGATCCACCACGATGGGCGGGGTCTGTTTGTCGGGTTGCCCAACCCTTTCACGGCGACACGGTACCACAGCCTGGTGATCCAGCCGGAGACGCTTCGCGATGACTTCGAGATCACCGCGTGGGCGGACGCACCGGGCGGCGAGCGGGAGATCATGGGTGTGCGGCACAAGCAGTTTCCGTTGGAGGGCGTGCAGTTTCATCCGGAGAGTTTTCTGACCGATTGTGGTCATGATCTGCTCAGACGATTCCTGAAGATGGCAGCTTGATGGGCGCACCCCTTCATTGGTAGCAATAACTTGGCAATCGAGGAACCTAAGAACATGATCGAGATCCATCAGGCGTTGTCGATGATCCTCGAACGGGCCAGGCCACGCGCTCCGGAGCGTCAGGCACTCGACCAGGCATTGGGTCGCGTATTGGCCGAGGACGTGATCAGCGACATCGATTCTCCGCCGTACGACAAGGCGTTGATGGACGGCTACGCCGTGGTCGCATCGGATCTGAGAGGTGGCCGAGGGGAATTGATCGTGGTCGATGAAGTTGCGGCGGGCGATATTCCTTGCGAACCGCTGCAGTCGGGGATGGCGACGCGGATCATGACCGGCGCGCCGGTGCCTCGCGGGGCGGACGCGATCGTGGTCGACGAGTGTTGCCGGTTGGACGAAGCTGGCGGGATGCCGACGGTACGGATCGACGATCGCGACGTGCGGCCGGGCCAGAATATCTTGGGTCGAGGCCGTTCGGTGCGGCGCGGGGAAACGGTGCTGCAGATCGGGCGGCGATTATCTGCCATCGATGCGGGACTGCTGGCCGAAGTCGGGCGGACTCAGGTGCTGGTCCATGCGTCGCCACGCGTGGCCGTGTTGCCGACCGGCAGCGAACTGGTCCCGGCGTGTGACGTACCGGGTCCGGGCCAGATCCGCAACAGCAATGGCCCCATGTTAGGTGCGTTGGTTTGCAGTGCGGGGGGCCAACCGGTCGACTTGGGGATCGCTCGCGACACCGAATCCGAATTGGCTCGTCAGATGAATCGGGGGCTGCACGAAGATATCCTGATTTTGTCGGGAGGAGTCTCCACCGGCGATTTTGATCTCGTGCCGCACGTGCTGCGTGATCTAGGCGTGGAACAGGTGTTTCACGGTGTGCGGCTGAAGCCGGGCAGACCGCTGTGGTTTGGCGTCCTGCCTCACGCCAAGGGTTCTCGATTGGTGTTTGGGTTGCCGGGCAATCCGGTCAGCGGGCTGGTGTGTTTCGAGCTATTTGTGCGACCGACGATCGCAGCCTTGGCCGCTCTCCCGCAGATGCCTCGCCCCACGATCGCGGCTCGATTGAGCGCCCCTTTTCGCCATCTTGGCGACCGTCCCACTTATTTCCCCGTGCGATTGGAAGGCGACCGATTGGAAGGCGGCCGATTGAAAGACGATGGCGATCCAGCGCAGGCACGATTGTTGGACTGGAAGGGTTCGGCTGACTTGCGTACGCTGGCTTGTGCCGACGGTTTGGCCCTGTTTCCGGCGGGCCGCAGCGAGTACGCCTTGGACGAGACGGTCCAGGTGATGTTGTTGGAACGCGGATTGTTTGCGCATTGAGTCGCTCGGCTGAGGGGATCGGGAAGACAGGTCATCGGGTGATGGAAAGGGTTCGGACGGTTTTGCCAAGGATTCGCCTCGTCCTGCTGAGCATGTTGGTTGCCGGGCCCTTTGTTTGGCTGTTCGGACCGGCGCTGTTCACCCGATCTTCGTTTTCTTTCCGCGACGCGGCTCATTATTATTATCCGCTGTTCCAGTGGAGTTCGCAGCAGTGGTCCGGCGGTCAGGTTCCTTTATGGAATCCGCACGAGAATTGCGGCATGCCCGTGCTGGCCGACGCGACCAGCAGCGTGTTTTATCCGGGCAAGTTGATCTTTCTGCTGCCGGTGGATTTCGCCATCAGCTATAACGTCTACATCGCCGCTCATGTGCTGTTGGCGGCTTGGGGCGTCTATCGATTGGCACGGCGTTGGGGCGCATCGCCGCCGGGGGCCGTTTTGGGCGCGATGGCTTATGCCTTCAGTGGCAGCGTGTTGTTCCAGCACTGCAATGTCGTCTTCCTGATCGGTGCCGCCTGGTTGCCGTTGGCGGTTGAGGCCGCCGATCGACTGCTGACCCGGCGTCGGTGGCTGGACCTGCTGCGGGTGGCCTTGGTCTGGGCCATGATGGTACTGGGCGGTGATCCGCAATCCGCCTATCACGCGGCGCTGCTGGCCGTGTTACAAGCCTTCTTTCGACGGGAGAGCGTTTCGCACCTGTTGGGCTCGGTCGGTCGGCTGGGGATCGTGGCAGCGTTGGCGTTGGCGCTGGCCGCTGTCCAGATCGTTCCGTCGGCTCGGTGGTCGTCGACCAGCCAGCGGGCCGTCTTCGATTCGCCGCGCAGCGTGTACGAGTTGGCAGCTTTCCTGCTGCGTCCTGCCGAAGTGCGCGCCGAGGGCTCGATCGTCGGCGGTCTGTTCGGCCGTCCGGCCAGCGGTCGGCATGACGAACACATCTACCATTTCAGCCTGGGACCCTGGCGGTTGGCCGAATTGGTATGGCCCAATGTTTCCGGACGCATGTTTCCCGTCCATCGTCGCTGGGCCTCGACGATTCCCGCCGAGGGCCGGATTTGGACGCCATCGATCTACCTGGGGCTGATCCCGTTATTACTGGCGCTCCGTCGCTGGCGTTTGGTGCGCGGTCGGCCTCAGGTTCGCTGGGCGTCTTGGGTCGCTCTGGCCGGAACGCTGGCCAGTTTCGGATGGTATGGTCTGGGCTGGATCGTCCTGGAACTGCAACGCGGCTTGATGGGAACGATGCCGCAGGACATCTGGATCGGCCAGCCGGTGGGCGGGCTGT
>SKVE01000862.1 GCA_007129635.1 Planctomycetaceae bacterium | reverse complement strand
GCCGAAAACAAGGGCGGCAATCCTTCCAGCTTTGTTTATATGGCGGTCCGGAAATGTTGTCAAGCAACTTTGCGAATTTCGGCAAATTTTTCAGTCGTCAATCGTCAGTGGTTCACGAATCGTCGCTTAAGCACCCGTACACCAGTTCTCTTGCACTATGTGGGGCCGACATTCCTGTCCGTCGTGCGGCGGGCTGTTGACCTGCAACGGGACGAAGGTGACCTCTTGATTAGGTTTCATGTATTCAGGAGAGATAACATGGGACGAGTTGTACGAAGTGAGCAGCTTGATGTGGACGAGGTCTGCATTGTGCATGCGATTTAGCGTTGTGTACACAAAACGGTTTTGGCAGGATGGTTTTGGCAGGGCGAGATGATCGAACGGGCATCGATGACTCGTTCCGCCGCGAGTGGATTCGTCGTCGAATGGAGGCTCTGGCTTCGGTCTTCGGCATCGATGTGCTGACCTATGCCATCACGAGCAATCACGCTCAATTGGCGCAAAATGGCATGGTGAAACAGGTTTCCTTTTGCGGAAGGCTGGTTCGCAACGTGGGGCGTTTCGACTAGAATTTTCGAGTTGTAGGTTCTGTGAAGGTAACGAGTTTACTGGATTTACTCTCATTAAAGTGGTTGATATACACCAAACATAGGGATGCTGGATGACAAAAGAACGTTTTTTTAGGACGTCACTTTCCACCGAATTGAAGCAACTGATGGACGTCTGTCCTAGTTTTTGCGTTCCCCAAGATCGTGATACACTACTCCGCCTGGCCATGGGAGATAATCCGAGCGAGGACGTTTTTGAGGTTGCCTACGACATCCCAGAAAAGGGCCGTCATGTCGAGGCGGTTGTGACTCGTTGTCGCAATGGCCTGTCGGTGAATTACACGGAGGCGTACATGCGGCGTCGCGATCCAGATTGCATGGTGATCGCCGACGACCAACCGTCCGACAAACCCCAGTTCAAAGATCGTTTTGGCTTCCCCTTCGACTCACTGCGTGAAGAGACTTTGCAGTGGTTGGCGACGCAAGATCTGATCGTTCTGCCGTTGTACACCGGTGGCAGGGAACTGGGCTATCCGACCGTATTAGTCTGCCCGAAGAATGCCGCCTTCTTCTGCGGCGCTTTAGCGGATTTGCAGGAGATGCTGCCGTCCGACAAAATCACGTTCGATTTCGCGCCGCAGGCGATTCTTTATATCGCACCGCCGTTCCGGCATACGCACTGCCAGGGTAAGCAGGTAGTCGTGCACAACCGGCAAGCGGCTGTGCACGAGATCTTCGCGTACAACTTGTACCCGGGTCCAAGCGCGAAAAAGGGTGCTTACGGGGTGCTGATTCATCAGGGCGAACAGGAGGGATGGTTGACAGCCCACGCTTCGACGGTCCAGGTCGTTACGCCGTACGATAACGTCGTAACGATTTTACACGAGGGTGCAAGCGGCGGGGGCAAGAGCGAGATGCTCGAACCGGTGCATCGTGAACCGGATGGACAGGTGCTATTGGGTCGCAACCTGGTGACGGGGGAACGTCGCTCTCTTTCCCTTCCACGTGCCTGCGAACTGCAACCCGTGTCCGACGACATGGCTTTGTGCCATCCGTCGCTTCAGAGTTCCGGCGGCAAGCTGGCCGTTTTGGATGCGGAGAACGCTTGGTTTTTGCGTCTGAACCACATCAATCGCTACGGAACCGATGCCTACTGGGAATCGTTGTGCTGCCATCCGAAAGAGCCGCTGTTGATGCTGAACATCGACGGCAAACCGAATGCGACGGCTCTGATCTGGGAGCACATCGAAGACGAACCAGGCAAACCTTGTCCCAACCCTCGTGTGATTATGCCTCGCCGATTGGTTCCCGGCGTGGTCGATGACCCGGTCGCCGTGGACCTGCGCAGTTTCGGAGTGCGAACCCCTCCCACAACTCGCGATGAGCCCAACTATGGAATTTTCGGGATCCTGCATATCCTTCCACCGGCGCTGGCCTGGTTGTGGCGATTGGTGGCGCCTCGCGGTCATGCAAATCCCAGTATCACCGAATCACAGAAGATGAGTAGCGAAGGGGTGGGGTCGTTTTGGCCGTTCGCGACGGGACGACGAGTCACGCAGGCGAATCTGTTATTACGTCAGATACAGCAGACTCCGCAAACTCGTTTCATGCTTGTTCCCAACCAGCACATCGGAGCTTGGCAGACCGGCTTCATGCCCCAGTGGTTGGCTCGTGAATATATGGCTCGTCGTGGTTCGGCTCGGTTCCGATCCGACCAGTTAGTTGCCGCTCGATGCCCGCTGCTGGGATACGCGATGCGTTCGATGCAGATCGAAGGCACCTTGATCCCCCATTGGTTCCTTGAGGTTCAGACACAGCCCGAAGTCGGTGAGGATGGTTACGACGCGGGGGCCAAGCTGCTGTACGACTTTTTCCGAAGTGAATTGCCACAGTACTTGGAAGAAGACCTGGACCCTCTGGGGCGACACATCATTCGAACTTGCCTGGACGACGGCAACCTGGCTGACTATGAGAGCCTTTTACCGCAACGCATTTTCGTGGAAGGCATCCGCCGCTAGTTCTCGTTCGATGATCGCCAAGATTTCCGGATCATCTGGTCGCGTTCTCGAACCGAAGCGACCGACCACCATGCCGGTTCGATCGATCAGGAATTTCTCGAAATTCCAACTGATCCTTCCGGCTCCTTTCGGTTGCGTATCCACGGAGGTGAGGACTCGGTACAGTTCACAGGCGTTTTCTCCATTCACGTCGACCTTGGCGAACATGTCGAAGGTCACGCCGTAATTCTTTTCGCAGAACGCCTGAATCTCGTCAGCCGAGCCGGGTTCCTGGCCGAGAAACTGATTGCACGGAAACCCAAGGATTGCCAATCCCCGATCCGCATACTTTTCGTGCAGCATTTGCAGTTGCTCGTATTGTCCCGTGAACCCGCACTTGCTGGCGACATTCACGATCATGACGACTTTGCCTTGGTACCTGGAAAGATCCACTTCCTCTCCAGTTAACGATTCCATCTTGAATCTCAGTACTGTTTGGTCCTGTTTTACTCCCTCGACCTTCGGACCACAGCCGGCACCCCAAGGCAGGCAAGCCACCACTGCCATCAGCAACATGCCGAAACGACTCATATCGTTATCCTCCATCTTGTCTTTCCAGAAGCTCCAGATTGAATTCGGGTGGCCCCATCGTGACGATGCCCAGATAGCCATCGACGGTCACATATTGGCCGTTTTGGAGCAATTCGACGACGTGGGCTACTCCATTGACGCAGGGGATTCCCAATTCCCGAGCGATGATGGCTCCGTGGATCAGCATCCCGCCGCGACGCTCGATAACCGCCGATGCCAGCGGGACGAGATGCGTCATCATCGGCTGAATCGCGTCGCAAACCAACACTTCGCCCGCTTGGAAACGACCGAGGTCTTGCGGACCGCGGACCAGCCGCACGTTGCCTGAGGCCAATCCCTGCGCGGCTGGCTGACCCACCAGTTGACGCGGCGAGTCGCCTGACGACGCTCGCATCGGATGCGACGTCACTTCCTCGGTTGTTGGCAAGAGAACGGGCTGCCCGTTTGGCTCACTCATGGCTGCACCAATGCGTTCGGCCGCGTCGGCAGTGATTTTTGCATCCGCGTTCAGTCTTCCTGACGTTTTCAGCCTGGTACCGGCCACATGCAATGCACGCAAGAGCTGGCTTTCAACGCGAGCAACCAACAGATTATCATCGTCTCGAAGTTGCCAACTCAAGCGAGCCAGTCGCAGCACTTCCCGCGCCTCGTCGTGCCGATCCGTCCCCACAGCAGCAAGCAAGCGTTGCTCCAAATCCCCTGCCGTTGGTCCTTCCTGGCTTTGTTGGCCTTCCTTGGTCCCACGGGTCGCGGCGGACCGCGATGCCAGTTCCAGGATGTTTTGCAGCAGGGGAGTCGGCTCGTCAATCAAGCGATGACCGCCAAAAGCCACGTCCATGAACTGTCGGGCAAAGGACTGAAAGGCTTTGACGAACCGGTCGCCTTCCGCGAGGCTGGACAACCGATCCACCCAGCGGTCGTTTGCTCCTTCGCCTGGAACCGACTGTTCGAGAACAATTTGCTGGATAGCATTTCGTAACTCCTGGGACTCGCGCACCTGATCTGCCAAGGCTTGCAGTGATCGATTGCGTTGCCCGGCGAGCATCGCCACCCCCCGCAACAAGCCGACGAACTCGTAGGGGTCTTCGGGATGGACGGCGTCGTTGTAATAGACGCCTAAGTAACGGACTCCGTGGGCGAAGGGGATGAAGTCGTCCCAATAGATTTGTTTCCAGCGGTTCAGTTGGGCCAGGCGGGCCTCGATGCAGTCTGCCAGCTCCGAATCGGTCATCTGCTCCACGGGCTCGGCTGCCAAACGGTCGCCCAGTTCGCGAAGCTCGGGGATCAACTGCTCGGCCACAAGCTGCCCGAGTTGCCGCAGTCGTCGCTGATCGGGTCGCAAGGTCAGGTACCAGGGCCGTTTGTCATTGGGGTCCAGTCGTCCCCGGGTGATTGGTCGGGCTTGTAGGACTGTCGAGCGGTCACTGCGGCCCGTCCACTCGATGTCTGGGCACCAACCGAAATGGGCTTCTACCCGATCAAGCAACGCTAACAACGACTCTAGATCGTGTTGTGCCAGTAACGGCTCGTTCTGCGGATCGCCATCACGCCGCCCAGGCGTGAAGCGGACGACTTGTCGCGATGCCCGGTGAACCAGCCAACGATCCGGATCGACGCTTCCATCGACCAGTTCGCAGCAGGGTCCAGGAACCGCCTCGACCACCGCGTTTTCGCTGTCTTCCATGCGAGGGTCACGGCCGAAGGCAACACCGGAGCAATCCTCGATGCGCATTTCTTGGATCAACACGGCCATGCGGCTGTGGAGCGGATTCAACGCCAGTTCCTGACGGTACAGCAGGGCAGCATCCGACCACAAGGATGCCCAGACCAAGCGCACGGATTCCACGACGTCGTCTTCGCCCACCACATGCAGAAACGATTCGTGCAGTCCTGCAAAGGATCGGTTCGCCGAGTCTTCTCCGGGCGCTGAGGAACGGACCGCCAGCGGCGTACGGCTACCCAAGTCCCGGACCGCTCGGCGAATCGCGTGTTCGACCTGCCCCGGAAGCTGCGCCTCGGCAAACCGATTGCGGATCCGCAGAGCGGAGTCCCAGAGTTCCTCCCATCGCAGATCTTCGAGCGGTTTTCGGCCGAGTTCCATCTGAATCATCAGCGGCAACTGATTTGCTTGGAGAAACCGTTCGTAAGCCGCCACGGTGATGCAACATCCGGGCGCGACAGGGAAGCCTGTTTGGTGTAAGCGTGCCAGGTGAGCTGCCTTGCCACCAATCTGCTGCTGATCGACCGTCGCGGCTTCGGCCAGTGGGATTACCCACGCGTCGGAATCCATTGCCGAACCTCCTGAAAACGCGAGACATGGAAGTATCGGATGATTTCCACACGAAAAACGGCCGTCGAGGGCGATCTGACGAACACGTCTAACTGAGGATGTCGGCCAACGAGCAAACGAGCCATCTGCTCGAATTCGGTCCCCGGCGACAGTTGCTTCGCGCGACCGGTCGCCGTGACGGCCTCGATTTGCATCATGTCGTCGACCGACTGCGAGCGGCTATCGATCACCAACGCCACGTGATCGCAGTCGCAAAGTAGGCGGTATTTTCGCGTCGTCATCGGCGTGGCGAACACTGCCGAAGACAGATCATCGGTCACGGCCAGCGCCACCAGAGAACCGTAGGGTTGCCCTTTCCCCTGAGTGCACAGCACCGCGTAGGGTTGTTCTAGGGTCAACCGTTCGATCAAATCGCGCAAGTCATCCTGGCGAGCCGCAGCGTTTGCCGATGCCTGCTTGGATCCTGTTGACTCCAACAGCGGTTCATCCGTCATGGTCCTTCACGATGCTTTCATAAGGGGCGTCAGGAATCTTCCCGAGTCGTCCAGCCGCGTTGTGGTGTGTCGTGCGCGTAATCAGAGACTCGCCAGCGGCCATCCTCATCCTGCAGCATGGTCACCTGGACGAACCTGGGGATACGACGTTCGGTCAGGAACCCATCCGGGGTGTCGATGATCACCACCACATTAAAATCGGCTTCCGCACGTGGTGGATTATGTTCGGGAAAGACAGTGATCCTCAGATTACGTTTGATATCGACGGAGTGGAAGTGGTAGAGCGACAATTCGGATGTCGCCATGTCGCGGATGTGGCGTGGATCGGGATGAGCGTAATCGACCGCAGCCTGGATATCGTTGTCGGCGACCAATCGAGCGATCTCGAACAACGTTGCGCGGACTTCCTCCCGCGGGGTAACCACCAGACGCTCGACGATCACCAGCACCACGGTCAGCACCAGGACCGCGATCATCAGATACAGCAAAAGATTGCGACCTGTCTGAATCCAGCCTCCGCCAAGAATCGCGGCCGTCAGGCCACCGACAATAATGATCGGGACGGGATCTTCGAAAATCCACTCCATCGCGGTTTGCTTTCCTAGGGAAACATTATGAGCGCAGGTTCACGGGACGCTCGGCTACTTGAACCTCCAGCGTCAGTTCCTGACCGTCGCGGCGAAGCAGAACTTCGGCTGTCGCATTCACTTCCGTTTCGCCTACGGCTCGGATCAGTTCGTCTGGTTTCGTGATGACTTGATCGTTCCATCGGATAATCACATCGGCACCTTGAATGCCTGCCAGACGCGCTGGCGAAGACAACCCGTGATCGTCATGACAGCGGACGATCCAGGCACCCTGCGTGTCCGGTAAGCCTCCGTTCACGACATCCTCCTCGGTGACCGGTCGCAGTTCCACGCCCAGCCATCCGCGAGTGACTCGGCCCTCACGCCTCAGACGTTCGACCACATGTCTGGCCACGCGACTGGGGATCGCGAAACTGACGCCCTGAAAGGCATCTCCCAGAATTGCCGTATTGATCCCCACGATCTTTCCCCGCACATCGACCAACGGCCCACCGCTATTGCCGGGATTCACAGCCGCATCGGTCTGCAAAAAATCCTGGTAAACGGCCCCAGCCATCCCAGCACGATGCTTGCCGCTCAGGATTCCGGACGTGGTGGTGCTCTGCAATCCAAACGGACTGCCGACGGCCCACACCAGAGCGCCGACCTCCAATTCATCACTGTCGCCCCAATCGGCAGCGACCAACGAGCGAGCCTCGATCTTCAGCAACGCCAGATCCGTTTCCTGGTCGAAACCTACGACGCGAGCCTTGACGTTCCGACCGTCGCTTAACGATACCTGGATCGAACCCGCTTGTTCGACCACATGGTAGTTCGTGACGATGAAACCACTGTTATCGACGATCACCCCGGATCCTTGCCCGCGATCCAGCGGCATGCGTGGCCCAAACGGATGAGGCATCCCCCCAGCCGGCGAAAGGTCTTCGCTTCGGCTGCCAACATCGATGTGGACGACGCTGGGGGCCACATGCTGCGACACCATCTGATACGCTTTGGACAGACTCTCCAAAGGCAGCGTCTTGAGCCCTTCCACGGCGACCTCGTACTCGGCCAGTTGCCGTCCTCGCGTTGCGGCGTAGTGATATCGTTCGATGAAGTAGGGCACCAAATACTGCAGGACCAACCAGAGCAGCAACAAGCCCACGATTCTCGGCAAGGTAAAGAACAAAGTCGACTGGTCACTTCGAGTTCGATGCGAACCGTTCGGAGCCTCGGCCTGTAATCGGAGATCGGACGCTTCGCGGGCGAAGTCGCCGACGGAAGAATCTGCGGCATGGGCAGCGTTGGTCGGCAGTTCCG
This sequence comes from Planctomycetaceae bacterium, assembly GCA_007129635.1. Lineage (GTDB taxonomy): Bacteria > Planctomycetota > Planctomycetia > Pirellulales > Pirellulaceae > SKKK01. The sequence goes on along the minus strand of SKVE01000862.1, from coordinate 3,760 downwards.
GATAATCGGCCGGTCCATCCGAGGGTGGCCGGTTTGGACGAGGAATCACATTTTCCGATCGATAGAATGAGTCAGTCATCAGCGTCTTGGTCCCTTCGAGGGGGCAATACGATTTGAGTCCCCGTTCATTATACCGTCTTTGCGTCGACTGCGGAGGTTTCCCATCGTTCGAGCGGTCTAATTTCCGAAATCCGGCCGCCGGGTTCCTAAGCAACCGGTTTAGGTTATCATCATTTCCCATGCTCAGCCACCATCGCAACGTCGACGGACCCTGGTTTCCCCCGGTAAGAAGGGCTCTTCCGGATGGACTACTCATGGTGGGCGGCGAACTTTCTCCTGAATGGCTACTGTCGGCCTATCGGCGTGGGATTTTCCCTTGGCCGTGCGTGGACGGCGACATCGAGATTCTGGCTTGGTTCAGTCCGGATCCTCGTGCTGTGCTGGAACTGGACGAACTTCACGTGCCCCGGCGTCTACAGCGGCGTCTTCGCCGCGGTGAGTTTCGCGTGACGTTCGATCAGGCCTTCGAGGATGTGATCCGGGCTTGTGCGGCACCAAGAGGCGAGATGAGTGGCACTTGGATCACGGCTCGCATGATCGATGCCTTTCGACGGGTGCATGATCTGGGCTGGGCGCATAGCGTGGAAGTCTGGCAAGATGCTCGGTTGGTCGGGGGGCTGTACGGCATGTCGTTCGGCGGTTTTTTCGGAGCCGAATCGATGTTTCACCGTCAGCGGGATGCCTCGAAGGCCGCCGTGGTGTTCCTGGTCCAACATCTTCGTCAGCGAGGCTTTCGGTTGCTGGACATCCAGCAGGACACCGAGCATCTCAGCAGGATGGGGGCACGGCTGATCCGCCGAGACGATTATCTGAGGCGACTGCAGCAATGTCTCGAGTTACCCGTTTCGTTCTAAGCGAAAAGCGAGAGTCCCATGTCGAAAATACCTCTCCCGTTGACTGCCGACGAACGGCAGCGGTACTCCAGGCAGATCGGGCCTGGGGTTTTGAGCGTCCGGGGCCAGCAGCTTCTAAAAGGTTCCACCGCGCTGATCACTCGAGTGGGCGGCATCGGTGGCCCAGCGGCTCAGATGCTGACGATGGCCGGGGTCGGGCGTGTCATCATCGCTCATGGCGGCGATTTGATCTCGCCGGACCTGAACCGCCAGGTACTGGCCAGCGAGGCTGGATTGGATCAGCCCCGCGCGCCGGCTTTTGCGGAGCGCCTGCGTTCGATCAACCGCTTTGTCGAAATCGAAGCGATCGACTACGAACCGGACGACGATCAAGCCCTTGAATTAGCTCGGCGCTGCGACATCATTCTCGCCTGTCCGCCGACATTCGAAGAGCGTCTACGACTGAATCGAGCAGCCGTTCAAGCGGCAATCCCGTTGATCGACGCGGCCCAGTGGGGGATGAGCGGAACTCTGGCCGTGTACCGGCCTGGACATACGGCCTGTTTGCAATGCGTTTATCCGGAAACGCCGCCGTTTGAAGAGCTGTTTCCCGTTGTCGGCGCGATCTCGTCCGCCATTGGTTCCTTGGCAGCATTAGAGGCGATCAAGATTCTTTCGGATACCGGCAAACCGCTGTGGGGTAAAATGTTCACCTACGATGCCTACCACGGCCACGTGGGTACGGTGCAACTGGCGCGTCGCGACGATTGTCCGTGCTGCGGAGCCGGGGTTGAAATCAAGAGCGGTTTCCAGGAGATCGATCCATGACCAGAACATGGTTTTCCTTCACGATAGGACTGGTTCTTTGCGTTGCCGCCCTGGCTCATTCTGCGGACGATGGGCCAGGGGCGCTGCGGTTCATCGATACGGCCTTCGAGCATGCATCGCCCTTGTGGTGGGAACAGGACGATGACGGCCTGGTCCGCATCCACTTGATGTATGACCAGGAGCGATCGTCGCCGAATCGAGCCAACGGGCATTGGTTGTTTCGAATCGAGGCCGAACCGGGTGCCCGATTGACGTTGGACATGGGGCCGTTCGCCAATATCTGGAACCATCGGCTCAGCGGACCGATCCCGGAAGCCAAGGTCGCGTTTGTGTCGGACGACGGTCGATCGTGGCGTCCGGTTCCGACGGAGCCCGCGGAGCCTCATCGGCTGAGGTTCGCGGTACGGATGCAAGGCGATTCGCTGTACGTGGCTCGTTTGGAGCCCTACGGCCTTGCCGACCTCCAGCGGCTGAAGGCCCGGATCGCCGATCATCCGCTGGTCCGGATCACTGCGATCGGCTGGACGGTCCAACGGCGAGAGTTAGAGATGATCCGCGTCGGGCGACCGGACGCACCGCATCGTGTGCTGATCCGTGCCCGGGCGCATCCCTGGGAACCGGGCGGCAACTGGGTGATCGAAGGGTTGCTGGATCGGCTGTTCAGCGAGGAATCTTCGGCGGCGCGTTATTTGGATCGCTATGCCGTGGACATCATGCCCATGGCCAACAAGGATGGCGTGGCGCGAGGCATGACGCGTTTCAATCTGCGAGGCAAGGATCTGAACCGCAACTGGGACCAGCCTGCGGATGGTGAACTGGCCCCTGAAAACGCGGCACTCGAAAAGTGGTTGCAGACTGCGATCGCCGCCGGTCACCGTCCCGATCTCATGCTGGATTTCCACAACGATGCCTACGGCCGACTGCATATCAGTCGACCGGAACTCGATCCGGATGCTTTGGCAGCCTATCTGGCGCGGATGGAACATCTGGAGCGGGTGCTGCGAGCCCATACCTGGTTCACCGAGGGCAGCACTCGCAGCACGTTCCGCAATCCCGGTTCGATCGGTGAAGGTCTGCTGGCACGCTACGGCATCGCAGCGGTGGTGCACGAATTGAACGCGAACTGGATCGCCGGGTTGGACGACTATCCGAAGGCCGAGCATTGGAAACTGTATGGGCACCAATTCGCCGCTGCGCTGTACCACTATTTCGACAAGGACTGATCGCGTTGGGAAACCGAGGGCACCTCACTTGATCCAGCGGGCAACGCTACGGCATAATGGGCACTCGCGTACGACTTTCTGCCTTATAGTGAGAATGCTACCAACCTTTCGGAGCGCTGACCATGAACGATCATTCCCGGCAATCCATGTCTTCGTCTCGATCTAGCGGCATTTCATCCTTTCACGTCAATCGGCGTCGTTTCCTTCAGACGGCATCGGCCAGTCTGGCCTACACCGCGCTGGGCGCTTACGGGCTGGACCTGGTGCATCGCAGCCCGCGTCGAGTGGGTTTGATCGGCGCTGGTTGGTACGGCAAGAGCGACCTATGGCGACTGGTCCAGGTCACCCCGGTCGAGATCATCTCGATCTGCGATCCTGACCGAAACATGGTGGCGGGGGCCCAAGCGATCGCCAAAGAGCGGCAGAAATCCGGCAAGACGCCACGCGGTTATGCCGATTATCGCGACATGCTGAAAGAGCATGATCTGGATATCGTGATCGTCGGTTCGCCCGACCACTGGCACGCGTTGCACGCCATCGCGGCGATCGAGGCGGGGGCGGACGTCTATCTGCAGAAACCGGTCAGCGCCGATGTCATCGAGGGGGAAGCCGTGCTGGCCGCCGCTCGGAAACATGGTCGTGTGGTCCAGATCGGGACTCAGCGAAAGAGCACCCCGCATTTGATCGAGGCCAAGCGGCGGGTGATCGACGCTGGTTTATTGGGCACCATCGGGCATGTCGATATGTGCTGCTACTTCCACATGCGGGCCAACGACAATCCGCCGGTCCAGCCGGTGCCGGACTTCCTGGACTACG
>SKVE01000971.1 GCA_007129635.1 Planctomycetaceae bacterium | reverse complement strand
TGTTCCACCAATGAGTTCCGCTGCTACCGATACTCCTCCTTGTCCTCCTGTGCGATGTTACTCGCATCCGACGAGAAGGACGAGCGCGAAGACGATTGAATCAGGCGCGCAGAGAACGCGCCGCTCACACCCTAACCCTCGAAGGTGAAAGCATGCTCCGACTGACCTTGGCAGGTCTTCCACTCACTCTGACTGCCCTATGTTTCGTAACCCTCGGTTCCGGTTGCAGCGATTCCGGGCCGCGAAGCTGCCGGATTTCCGGCGAAGTGACAATCGATGGCGTTCCCGTTCAGGAAGGCGCAATTTCCTTCGATATCGTCGACCTCGGTGATGTCCCCAGCGGGGCCATGATCATCAACGGCAGGTACGAGGCACAATTGGCGCCAGGCCGCAAGATCGTCCGCATCTCGGCCAGTAATCCGGATCCCAGCCTCGGGCCGGACGAGGTGGCCCCCGACATCGTCCCCGAGAAGTATAAGAACGAACCCTTGGAAATCGACGTCCAGACCAGTGGCACGCACCATTTTCACTTGACATCCGACTGACCGCGCCCTTTGGGAACGGTGCCGAGATACCCGTTTCAGCGGACCGATGCCTGGAATGGAAGCGGTCCGCAAGGTCAGGGACGGACGCGGGGTCAGGGCTTGAGGAATCCCGGCGAAATGCGAGGGGTGAAGGGTCCGCGGAGCCGTTTTTCGCGGCCCATCGCTACACACGGAGAGCCGGGGACATTGATAAGCCAACCAGCGGTGGGTAGCTGGCGCGGGCAGCTTCGTCTCACACCAGCAACTACGCAGCACCGCACGAGAACCACTGAAAATGGGCGAACTTGGATCTAGAACCATAACACCATCTTCGCCACGCCGGCCCCGCGGAAACCGCCGCAGCTCGCATCGATTTCGGAACCTGGTTGGTATCCCGCCCGCCCGCGCTGCATCGCCGAGACCTTGGCGGCTGGTGAAACCACCGGCTGGGTGGCCCGCAAGTTTAGGTTATCCGACGGCCGCATCAGCCAAATGCGTCGTGAACTGCGTCGCGGCTGGGATGATTTTCAGGAAGGTGCGATGCTGGCGTGATCGCAGGTGTTCGAGTCGCGTCCGCACTAGTCGCTGTCGGCGGCTGGTGCGAGCCGGATGAGGTGGGACAAGATGCTCTGAACCAACAGCCGCTACGATGATCTTAGGCGGCGGCCTCCTGTGGGGAGCGATCGTAACGGTTATTTGGATGCGAGAGCAGTCGGCTCGTACCCATTGTAACCTAGCTGGCATCGCTTATGCCCTGCACTGTTACCATGATGAGCACGGAAGATTTCCCCCAGCCTTTTTGCGTAGCCCTGACGGTCAGCCGCTTCTCAGTTGGCGGGTACTGATCCTTCCGTACTTAGAACATCCTGAGCTGTACCACGAATTCCGATTGGATGAAACGTGGGACAGTCCTCACAATATTCAGCTTCTGAAGCAGATGCCCTATGCGTATAAAGCGGCTTGGACGCGATACGTCGATGTGCCAGCCCACCACACGGTCTGCCGCGTTTTTGCCGGTCGCGGAACGGCGTTTGAATCGTGCGACGGTGTTCCGTTGGACGATTTCCCGGATGGATCGGGCAACACGCTGTTGTTCGTCGAGGCCGGCGAACCGGTACCATGGACGATGCCCGAGGCGATTGACTACGATCCGGCCGAACCCGTGCAGCTTCGTGGATTGTTTCGAGCGGGTTTTCGAGCGTGCTCTGCGGACGGGGCCTACCGGTTCATCAAGTACGACACAGACCAGCTTTTTCTCCACAACGTGATCCAACGCAACAGCGGCGAGAACAAGCCGTGGGATCGATGACGCGAAACGTCATGCATCCATCTTGATCGGCCGCCGGTGCGAGGGTTCCAGGCCGGATCAACGGAAAACGCCCCCAGTCCGATCGCTCAATCTGGAGGCGTTTTGCTTTCTACAACTCGATCGCTTCGACTTCGGCGACGAACCTTGCGGCATCGTCGGCCAGATACGAGGCGACCACTTGGAACACGGCATCACTGAATCCGCCGATGTTCAGGATATCGTCCCGGTCCGGGGCCTGCGTCGATCCATAGGGCTGGATGTCGATGCAAACCAGCTTGGGCCATCTGACGCCCAACCGCTGCTGGTTCGCGACGAACGTCTGCCACTCGGTCATCACACCCGTGGAACCGTATCGGCCGGTGCCGACCCAGCTCTCGTTGTCGCTGACCAGCACGCAGCCGGCAAACCGCCTCTTGGCGTACTTGCCGTTGGCCTGGACCAGCGGCAGCGAACAGTCCGTGCCACCGCCGCCGTACTTGGCCAGTCGTTCCGCCAGACTCAGGATCGTGTCCTGCGGATCGAGCCTCGCCTCGTAAGCCGCCGTGTCGAACGGGATCACCACGCTGTCCGGGTTGCGTCGCAGGATCGCCGCCGCGAATAACGCTGCGACATCCACGCACCGCATCTTGCTGGTTGCGCCCCGGCCACGGTAGCCCGTGACCGGCGAGCTCATGGAACCCGAGGTGTCCAGGCCGATCACGACCGGGCCCGGCAACTCCGGCACGTTCCCGCACGCGATCTCGGCTGCCTGATGCAGGGCGGCCTTGATCTTCTGCGGCACGCTCTCGTCTGCGTTCAGGTACGCGGCCAGAAACTGGTACGGGAACTGCCGCGAGCGGCGAATCTCGTCGGCGTCCGCGAGACGGCTGGCCACATAGTCTACCAACCCCTGGTCAACCTTGCCGTTGCCAGCGGAGAACACCTCGTGACGTAGCAGCGTGTTCAGGTTCATCCGCAGCGCCTGCGGTCCCATCTGGCGAGCGATCGCCTTCCAGACCAGCGGACCCTTGGCCACGTCAGCCAGCAGATCCCAGCGAACCGACAGGTTGCCCAAGATCAGAGACTGCGCTTCGGCGGTTTCCGCCTGGCGGTAGGCCTTCAGCCCTTGCACCTGCTCTGGTAGGTTGGTCCCGGTGGCCGGAGCCCACTTGTCCGTCTGCTTGTCGGTCAGCCAGCCAAACAGCGCACGCCGAGCGTTGTCCTTCGGCGTGGGCCGAGCCATCCGCAACACATCGCGCAGGCTCGGG
>SKVE01000698.1 GCA_007129635.1 Planctomycetaceae bacterium | reverse complement strand
GATCTTTTCGACCACCACGTACAGGGGCCACAGGTGGCGCAACTCGCAAAGACTCTTGCCTTCGGTGCCCTCGCTGGGCGGTCTCGAACTGCTGGGCAAAGACGGAGCCTTCAATCGATACGCACGGGCGACGGATTCGAAGACGGCCGACTCGATATCTCCCGGTTGCGTAGCACGATCCTCCGACCTGTCGGGCGTGGCATCTTCCGACTGGCCGGCGCTGGCCAACGTGTTGTGGACGATCTTCCGTACGTAGCCTTCCTGCAGTCGCCAGAGATACTCCAGAGGGTCGAACAGCCCGTCGACATGATCGATTCGCAGTCCATCGATCTTGCCTTCCGCCAGCAGATCCAGCAGAAATGCATGGCTGTCTTCGAAGACCTGTCGTTCTTCCGTACAAACTGCGGCCAGATCGTTCACATCGAAAAAACGGCGGTAGTTGATTTCGTCCGATGCGGCTCTCCAATTCGCGAATCGATAGACTTGAGCGTTCAGCAATCGTTCCAAATCATCGAAGCTGGCCGGCTGGTCTGGAATGCCGTTCAGATGCTGCACATTGGCATCAATCGTGGCCGTCAATTCCGGAGATTCTTCCAGCAGTCGGCGGATTCGGCCTTTGATGATCTCCTTCTCGCGCTGCCGCTCTTCGACCGACGATGGATCGGTCTTGTTTCGGTCCGGCAGATGCTGCACGGAGGTCAAGATGCTTTCCAGCTCGAGCAATTTCGGGTCGTCGGCAGGCATCGTGGCTTTCAAGTCATCCAGTCCAGCGGTCAGGATCACTTCGTAGGTTTTGGGATCGACGGGCAGCGAGCATCCCGCCGTATCGATGTAAAAAGCTCCCTCACGGTAAGCCAGTTTCAGGCATCCGGATTCCAACGCGTCGCCGAACTGGCGGTCCAGGATCGGCAGCAGGATCTTATTGCGCAGTTCCAGTTTGATGGGATTCCAGTCGATGTCGAAATAGTCGGCGTACGGCGAACTGGGCCCGTTCTCCAAGACATCGGTCCACCAGTGATTTTCGCCGGGCGCGGCGCTCATGTGGTTCGGGACGACATCCAGGATCTGGCCCATGCCATGCTGATGCAGGGTCTCGACCAAGGTCTCGAAGTCCTGGTCCGAGCCTAGTTCCGGGTTCAGCCGTGAGTAATCGATCACCGCATAGCCGTGCGCGCTTCCTTGACGAGTCATCAGGTAGGGTGCGGCATAGATGTGGCTGATCCCCAAGGCATTCAGATACGGCACCAATTCCGCCGCATCGCGGAACATGCACTGCCCCGGTTGAAACTGCAGCCGGTAGGTCGCGCGAGGCCGGCATCGCTGCCGATCCAATCGCTGCTGGACTGCCGCGACCAAGGCGGCGTGTGGTTTGGATTGTTCGCTCATCTTGTTTCCCTTTCCCCGAAGATCAACATTTCGTATGGCAGCATCTCCACCGGATCGCCTTCCAAGGCCCGCAGACCGCCATACTCGGTCGACTCGGTGCTGAACATCCACGCGAGGTCTTTTCGATCCACGTGGGGCAAGGCCTGGTGATCGGAAGACAGGTTGGCGATCGCCGTCAGGCACGGCGTCTGGCCACGTTGCACCAGCAGCAACGGCGATTCGCGCTGATCGCGATCGGTCGCCGCAAGGACGCAAGCCGTCGTATTCTGTCGATCGAGCAAGGCCGGCCACTGCCGACGGGCCGCCAGCAGATCGCGGTACAACCGTCGCAAACGAGCGTGAAAGGTGCCCTCAGGCCACTGCCACGTCAACTTTGCCGACTCGAACGTCGCCCGGTCCTGTGGATCGGGAATCTCGTCACCCCATTGGAAATCCAATGCGGCGAACTCTTCCCGGCGGCCACGACGCACCGCCCGGATCAAGTCCTGGTCGCCAAACGAGCAGAAGAACGGGAACGGATGGGGCTCACCATACTCCTCGCCCATGAACAGCATCGGCACACAAGGCGAGATCAGCAGCAGGCCACATGCCAGACGCTGAGCGGGCTGCGACAGATAAGTGGCCGAGCGGTCCCCGAAAGCTCGGTTACCGATCTGGTCGTGATTATGCACGCAGACCACAAACCGAGTCCGGTCACGGTCCTCGACGCGGTTGCCGTGCCGTCGTTTGCGAAACGGGCTGTAGCAGCCATCATAAACGAATACCTGCTCGAACGCCTTGGCCAAGTGCTCGGCTCGCCCAAAATCCTGGTAATAGCCCTCCAGTTCCCCGGTCAACAGCGTGCGAACACTATGGTGAAAACCATCGCTCCACACTCCGTCCAAACCCAGTCCGTGACGCGATGGCGGATCGATCAGCCGGACGTCATTTTGATTGCTTTCCGCGATCACGTGGATGGTTCGGGTTTGCTGGCGGGCGATCTGTTGGACCTGTGCCTGCAATTCCGCCAGAATGTGGTACGTCCCGGAATCGTAGATCGCATGGACCGCGTCCAGCCGCAAGCCGTCGACATGAAAGTCGCGGACCCACATCCGGGCATTTTCCAGAACCAATTGCCGAACGGCATCTGACCACGGGCCGTCGAAGTTGACCCCATCGCCCCAGGGCGTATGGTATCGATCCGTGAAATAATGCCCAAAGCTGCCCAGATAATTGCCTTCCGGGCCGAAGTGGTTGTAAACGACGTCCAGGATGACAGCCAGCCCGATCTGATGCGCACGATCCACCAGGCGTTGCAACGCTCGCGGGCCGCCGTAGCTGTTTTGGACTGCGTACGGGTAGACACCGTCATAGCCCCAATTGCGATCCCCGGCGAATTGGGCCACCGGCATCAATTCGATGGCCGTGACTCCCAAGTCCTTCAATTCGGCCAGACGTGGCACTACGGCATCGAACGTGCCTTGGGCAGTGAACGTACCCACGTGCAATTCGTAGATCACCAGGTCTTCCCGCGGCACGCCCCGCCACGACGCATCGGACCATCGGTACGTTTCGGGAAAGAAGACAGCGGACGGCGAGTGAACGCCATCAGGCTGCCACCGCGAAGCCGGATCGGGCAACTCGCGGCCATCGGGCAAGCGAAAGGCATACCGCGTCCCTTCCTCGACCGCGTCCGCGGTGAATCGATGGTAGCCCTGGCCATCTACCGTCATGGTGTGCTCGGTCCGCTGGCCCTCGGGATCGATGACGAGCGAAACGTTATCGTGCTTCGGAGCCCAAAGCCGCCAGTGGACCGTGCCATCATCTTGCCGTAGTGCACCGGGGATGCCATGCACGGGTTGCGGGAACACCGAATCCGTATCTATCCCTTGCGACATCGAATGTCATGCTCCCGTTCTGCTTGAGTTACGTGCTTGACGGCGAAGGCGGTCGACCGTCTGCAGGATCCTTCCCACAGATTCCATGTTAGCGAACGTCTCGAAAGAGTATCTCGCTTTGCGTTGCCAATTCGGGTACTCGCGGTACGTACCCGGACGATTCTGCGGTTCGGTCTCGCCCCACAGATCCTCCAAGTTGACCAGGACGACCCCGGCATCGCTGGCGGCCAGGAACGCCTGACAGGCTTCCAAAACCTGCTCGCAGGTAGGATCGGCTGCGTCCAGCAACCCGTGCTCGGCCAGAAACGCGACCAACTGCTGGCGCAACTGCTGACGCCGCTGCCGTTCTTGCTCTGCCTCGCTCTCGGACAACAGCCCCATCTCCAACCGGTCCTGTACGTCCAGTTCCTGCCAGTAGGCTGCGAACTGCGGCATGTCGTGGGTATTAACGCTGGCGACCGTCGTTGCCGGGACGCTGCGCAATGTGGGGCCTTTCTCTGGGTTGGTCTCGTATTGCAGGACGTACATGTCGTCGATGCCGTGACGCGACAATGCCTGGTCCACCGCTACCGGAACGGTCCCCAGGTTCTCGCCGACAATCCGTGCTCGGAAGCGATGCGATTCGATCATCAGGATCGCGCACATTTCTTGCAGGGAATAACGGACGTAGGCCCCTTCATGCGCTGCGAAACCTCGCGGAATCCAATACAAACGCTGCATTCCCATGACGTGATCGAAACGCAGAACACGAGCATGCTGCAGGTGGTTCCTCAAGGCGCGGATGAAATAAGCGTACCCTTGCTGGCGGAGCTGGCCGGGATGAAGCGGGGGGAAGCCCCAGTCCTGCCCCTTCGTAAAAAATGAATCGGGTGGTGCCCCGCCCGACGCCTCGCGTACGAAAATATCTCGTTCGCGCCACACGTCGTAGCCGCCGCCGTTGACTCCCAGGGGAAAGTCCAAATACCACAACAACTGCAAGCGGTCGGCACGGTCCTTCAATGCGTCGAGCTGCCGATCGACCTGCCACTGCGTGTACAGATGGTACCGGAAGACCGACGGATCGTAATCGCCTTCGGCGATCGTCCCGTCACGCAGCCGTTCGGGCCAAGCCGGCCATCCTATCCCCTGCCGCTCGCCCACCGCGCGGAATCTCGCGAACCGCTCCAGCTCCGGATTGTCGATGCAGTGCGCAGACAGCTCGGCGCGCCGCGTCGAATCCTGCTGGAAAAATGCTGCCGCCAAGGCCTCCAATACCCGCCGTTTCCGCTGCATCTCGGCCGGGTAATCGACCAGCCCCGGAAGCGGCGTTTGTGCGGTAGTGGCGTCGGCCGACGAGTCGTGCCACAACTGCCGGGCACTTGCGCAAGATGGAAACTCGGGAGTCTGCTCGGGGCATACATAAAACTCGTTCCAGAACAATCGGCTGGCCGGATTGTAAGGGCTGGGATCATCCGTCAATTCCCACAGCGTCGACAGCAGCGGCAGGGTGGCGACCAGACGACCGCCTTGCGTTGCTGTCCACTGCATCAAGGCTTCCAGATCCGAAAAGTCGCCCGCCCTGCGGTTCGCTTGCCGATGGAGCGCGTACAAGGGCAGGAAGACACCCCAGATCTTTTGCCGATCGGCGCTGGATTCGTCATACGCATGCAACGGTGCGGCGATCACCAGGCTCTCACATGACCGATCACCCACCTCCAAACGCAAGCGGTGATATCCCCATGGCAAACCCTGGGGCAAATCGATCGATCGCCGGGTGTACGTCACGCCTTCGACCGACCGCCGCCGCAAGATGGGCAACTCTGCCACCCGACCCGATCGCGTGACCGCCGCGCCGTCTTCCAGGTCGATCCGCCATTGGTAACGTGCCTGCTGCATCGATTCGGATAATTGCAAACGGGCGGAAGTCGTGCAGCCCTCAAAAGCCACCAACACGGGCTCGATCAACTGTTGCCAGATCTCTTGACGACGGAATCGCACGGCGACGGGTGCATCATCCATCGAGTCCACCGGTGCGCCCAACAACTGTAGAATTCTTAGCACGGATTCGTCCGGGGAACGTTGATGGCGCTGCCATACGTCCACGTAGGTCGAGCGGACTCCATACAATCTGGCGAGGGTGGACAGCGGTTCGCGAGGCATGATGATGCTACTCCCCTGGTTCGACGTTTTCTTCGAGCAACCGCTTCGCCTGCTTGAGCGACAGCCCCAAGTCAGGCGAGCGGTTTTTCAGATCATGTTCCAAGGCGTTCGCACTCCGCTCTGCATAGTATAGATCCAGCAGGGTTTGCAGCGCGCGTGGCGGGTGGGGGATCAGCGGCGAATCCCCGAGCGTCGCCAGATAAGACCGCAGGAATTCGGCGCCTGTCCAAGCCAACCAATAATCGATCCATTTGGCCAAGCGGTACATCTCGGGACCATCCACTTCGGTCACCATGCAATAATCTCGCAATGCGCACATCCCGGCCCGCTCGAAGGACCACAACATGCCGGCGACGTCGCGCAACGGCGAAGCCTTGGCTCGACGCTGGCTGATCGACAGGTCCGGATCGCCTTCGAAATCGACGATCACCACGTCATCGGCGTGGCAGAGTACGTCGGGCAACCCGAAATTGCCATGGCAGCGGATGCGAGTGGCTTTCAGGTCTTGCGGCAGTGCCTGGCGCATGGTCGTCAGGCGATCTCCGCCGCATTCCAATACCTTGCCAGCCATCTTTTGCAAATCCTCGGGCAATTCCGGAAGCAGTTGACGCAGCGTGCGAAACGATCGTCCCAGCACGTTGCGTATCGACTGGTACAGCCCCCGTTGATGGAACGGCAGCAGCGGCTCGGGGCGCAACGCGGGATCGTCCTCGCTCATGGCCAAGGCTTGATGCAGTTCGGCCGTTCGTTGACCCAGCCGTACGGCCGACTGGAGGTATCCTCCAAAGAAACGTCGCGCATCCTCCGGCACAGGCGTGTCTTTCAGCCGCAAAAAAGGGCGATGTTCGGCCGCAAGGTCGGCAGGTGGATCGAGCGGCGGATCGGCAGAAACCGCTCGGATATAGGCCTCCAGCATATCCAACGCTTCTTCCCAAGCCGTCCGCCGATGCTCGACGAACCCCTGCAACATGCCCACCGTCATCGGTCGCCCGCCGCGTAGCTGGTACTCGATAACTCCGGCAACAGGCGCTACCAGGGGGAAACTGGCCAACTCGGTCAAGTGCAGACCAATCTCCAATTCCGGATGGGTACCTTCTTCCAAGCGGCGGAACCACTTCAAGATAAACTGATCGCCCAACGGGACAACACTGTTGCTCTGCTTCTCCTGGCGTTGGCCGGGCTGGAGCGTCTGGTCCGCGTCGCCGCGGATTCGGTCGAAAGCCGAGGTGGGTCGAGCGGTCAACCGGCCCTGTGCGGTTTCCGTTTCACGACGCGCTGCGACAGAGTCCAGAAATTCCCGGCAGAACGCCGGTTGCCCGAACGCATCGTACAAGATGCCCGTCTCGCTCATCCCGTTATGTTCGACGCTCAAGCGGGCGATCGTGATCTCGGCAAAGTCGACACCCGTCCGCGCCGCTTCGCTTTCGGCCGCAAAGGCCAGCGGGATCACGTACGTGGCATCCAAGTTGTCTTGGTACTCGGCGCGCACCAACAACAATTCGACTTCCGTCCCCGCCTCGGACCGTACGAACGGCACATGATCCCGGATCGTGACGCGGCGGAGCGGAACACCGGGCCGGCGGTGCCAAACGCGGGATACCAGATAACCGGGCAAAGCCCGCTGGAGTTCCTCGCGTGCGGGCGTTTCCAGAACTTGGGTCCACGTCTCCTGCGTTTCCAGCGTAGGCAGCTCGAACCGCGATTCCCATGACTGCGCCTCGTGCGATTCCGGCTGCAAGATGAACCAGTAGAACGCATAGGGCATCATGGTCAACAGATAAGGCAACTCGCCGATACGGGGAAACCGCGTACGTCCCGACAACTCGACCGGTGTCTTGCCCTCGTGCGCGGCCAGGTCCAGCTCGACGAACTGAGCCGTATGCGAAAGATTGGCCACCACCAACACGCATTCGTCCTGCAGCCGACGCACGTAGGCCAGTACCTTGGAATTGGCCGGATGCAGGAATTCCAGGTCCCCTTCGGCCAGCGGACGGACCTCACGCCGCAACCGGATGATCCGCTGCATCCATTGCAGCAGAGAATTGGGGTTCGTCCGCTGCGTTTCGACGTTCATCGATTCGTAGTGATACTGGTAATCGATGATCGGCGGCAGATACAGCTTCTGCGGGTTCGCCCGTGAAAAACCCGCGTTGCGATCAGCACTCCATTGCATGGGCGTCCGCACGCCGTTCCGGTCGCCCAGATAGATATTGTCTCCCATGCCCAGTTCGTCGCCGTAATAGATGATCGGTGTTCCGGGCAACGATAGCAGCAGCCCGTTCAATAGCTCGATCTTGCGGCGATCGTTTTCCAACAACGGCGCCAAACGCCGCCGGATGCCCAGGTTCAGCCGGGCTTGCGGATCGCGGGCGTAAAACCGGTACATCACGTCCCGCTCTTCCTCGGTGACCATCTCCAGCGTCAATTCGTCGTGGTTCCGCAAGAACAACATCCACTGGCAGTTATCCGGGATGGGCGGCGTTTGGTCCAGGATATCGATGATCGGGAAGCGATCCTCCATCTGCAGCGCCAGGTACATCCGCGGCATCAGCGGAAAATGAAATGCCGTGTGGCATTCGTCGCCGTCGCCGAAGTAGGGTACCGAATCCTCGGGCCATTGATTCGCCTCGGCCAGGAACATGCGGGCACTGAACTTGGAATCGATATGAGCCCGCAACTGCTTTAGAAAAACGTGCGTCTCCGGCAGGCTCTCGCACGTTGTCCCCTCGCGCTGAAACAAATAGGGCACGCCGTCCAGTCGCAATCCATCGACCCCCAGATTACACCAATGGTCCAAGATGCTGGCGATCTCTTGCTGCACCAACGGATTGTCGTAGTTCAAGTCGGGCTGATGATGGAAGAAGCGATGCCAGTAGTACGCGCGGGCCACCGGATCCCAGGACCAATTGGACGCCTCGTAATCCTGGAAGATCACCCGCGCCAGGGAATACTTGTCGGACGTGTCGCTCCACACATAGTAGTCCCGCTCGGGACTGCCGGGCGCGGCGCGACGAGCTCGCTGGAACCAAGGATGCTGGTCCGAGGTGTGATTCAACACCAGTTCGGTGATCACCCGCAAACCACGGCGATGCGCCTCGCGCAAAAACTCGCGGAAATCACTCAGTGTTCCGTAATCGGGATGGATGTTCCGGTAGTCGGCGATGTCGTACCCGTCGTCCTTCAACGGCGACGGATAGAAAGGCAACAACCAGATCGCCGTGATGCCCAACTCCTGAAGATAGTCCAGCTTTTCGGTCAGGCCACGGAAGTCGCCGATCCCGTCTCCGTTCGAATCACAGAATGACCTGACGTGCAACTGATAGACGATGGCCGTTTTGTACCACAGGGGGTCCGCTTCCATAACGCCAGCCTTTCCTTTCTTTCCAATCCATGAAAACTTAAAATCGGTCGAGCAAATGTGCGAGCTGCGTTTACCGATCGTCGGGTTCCGCTTCTGCCTCCGGTTCTGCTGCCGATTCGTAAGAAACCAGCCGAAATGCGGCTATCGAGCGTCCCTGCAGCAGGTACGATCCCTCAGAGGAAGGTTGGGGGACTTCGGGAGGATCGGTGAAAGTATCGAACTCCAGCACCCAGTACTCCCCCACGTCTAAGCTCGGCAGCGTGAAAGCGATTTCGTTGGCATCCGCGTTGAACAGCAACAGCAAGGTATTCCCGACCAGCGTCCTGCCCTGCTCGTCGGTTTCCTGGATCGCGTTGCCGTTCAGGCGAACGCCAAGCGAACGCACGAAACCCTCGTCCCAGCCTTCGTCGGACATCTCGTCGCCGGATGGGTCCAGCCAATGGATGTCCTTCAAGTCGGTGCCGCGGATCGGCCGGCCTTGGAAAAACTTTGGCCGATGCAGCACCGGCTCGCTTCGTTTTAACTCGACGACCCGACCAACGAAATCCAAGAACTTCTGCTGCCGCTCGTCCAGATCCCAATGCAACCAGCTCAATTCGTTGTCCTGGCAGTAGGCATTGTTGTTGCCTTGTTGAGTATGGCTCAATTCGTCACCGCCCCGCAGCATCGGGATGCCCTGCGAAAGGAACAGTGTGGCCATGAAGTTCCGTTTCTGCCGTTCGCGTAATTGAAGGATTTCCGGATCATCCGTCGGCCCCTCCGCGCCGCAATTCCAGCTCTGATTGTGTGAATCACCGTCGCGGTTTTCCTCGCCGTTGGCTTCGTTGTGCTTATCATTGTACGAAACCAGGTCCTGCAGCGAGAACCCGTCATGGGCCGTCACAAAGTTCACGCTGGCGTACGGCCGACGGTTGCTGGGTTCATACAAATCGCTGCTGCCGCACAATCGCGTGGCGAACTCGGACACCGTCCCGCTGTCGCCCCGCCAATAGCTCCGGATCGTGTCCCGATATTTGCCGTTCCATTCGTTCCAACCCACGGGGAAATTGCCGACTTGATAGCCGCCTTCGCCCAGATCCCACGGTTCGGCGATCAACTTGACCTGCGACAGCACCGGATCCTGGTGAATGATGTCGAAGAAGGCGCCCAGCTTGTCGACCTCGTGCAATTCCCGCGCCAGGGCACTGGCCAGATCGAAGCGGAACCCATCGACGTGCATCTCCAGCACCCAATAACGCAAGCTGTCCATAATCAACTGCAGCACGCGGGGATGTTGCATGTTCAGCGTATTGCCACAGCCGGTATAGTCCATGTAATATCGCGGCTGGTCGTGAACCAGCCGGTAGTACGAGGCATTATCGATGCCGCGCAGCGACAAGGTGGGCCCCAACTGGTTGCCCTCGGCCGTGTGGTTATAGACCACATCCAAGATAACCTCGATCCCCGCCGCATGCAGCGAGTGAACCATCCACTTGAATTCATGCGCCGACTCGGAACCGGCTCCCGTCGCATACCGGGTGTCCGGTGCAAAGAATGCTAGCGTGTTGTAACCCCAGAAGTTGTTGAGCCCCACTTCCACCAGGTGCCGGTCATCCACACGATGATGCACGGGCATCAATTCGACCGCATTGACTCCCAGTCGCCGGAAATGGGCGATCGCCGCCTCCGACCCCAGCCCCAAATACGTCCCGCGGATCTTTTCCGGAACGTCCGGATGCAATAGACTGAAGCCCTTGACGTGCGTTTCATAAATGACCATCTTGTGCCGCGGGATCGCCGGCGGCGAGTCGTCACCCCAGGTGAACGCGGTGTCGATCACCGCCGCCAAGGGCGCGATCGCTGCGTTGTCCCGGTCGTCCATCGACAGGTCTTCGCCGTCATCCCCAACGCGGTAGCCGAACATCTCGTCTCCCCAACCGAGATCGCGCCCGATGGCCTTGGCGTACGGGTCCAACACGATCTTGTGAGGATTGAACCGATGACCTTGTTCGGGTTCGTAAGGGCCATGCACACGGTACCCGTACAACTGCCCCGGATAGATGTCCGGCAGGTATCCGTGCCACGCCAGGTCGGTTCGCTCGGGCAAGCGGACGCGATGCGATTCCTGCTGACTATCTGGGGCATCGAACAGGCACAGTTCGACGCTTGTCGCATGTTCCGAAAACAGCGAAAAATTTACTCCACCACCGTCCCACGTCGCCCCCAACGGATAAGGACGGCCCGGCCATATTCGCATTTCCATGTCTCCCGATCGACAAGCGTGTGTTCCGCAAGATGCTCCACAAGTCGCCCAGCCGCATGCCGATTTCCCGACGCATGGAGAACGAAACCTCGTTTTTGATTACCGGCATGACATTGTCAAGTGGCTGTCGTTTGCGCCGGAAAAAAAGAGCCTGATCGCCCCCAATGGCCGAGTTGCGCTGGACCCTGACGTGGGCGTCTCGCGTCGATCTCGGCAAAGCAGCCAGGCCGATTGCAGACCATCCAATGTCTGGGTAGATTGCATTGAGCCGTGACAACGACGAACATTCGACAATCTTGGGCTGCCATCCAGCGGGCACATGAGCGGAACACCGAAAGAAGAATCTCCCACAGATGCTTTGAAGCCATCGAAATCGGCAGAGTTGCGCCGTTCACTGGGTCTGGCGGCACTGCGCCGTTTCATCGCCCTCTTCCGATTGGTGCGTCGCTGGATCAGCCGTCGCGAGTGGACCGTCCGTCTGCTGGGCTTGGAACCCGTCGACTCGCCGCCCCGGGAGTGATCCTGCTGCAGATCGATGGGCTGTCCAGACTCAACACGCCGGATGGATGGGCGGGTTTTGGGCCAAACGACTCG
>SKVE01000501.1 GCA_007129635.1 Planctomycetaceae bacterium | reverse complement strand
TATGTGCCCATCCCCGCCGCGTCGCAGCCGCAAAAACCGGCCTTGACGGATCAGGCAAAATAGGCCAAGCTTATCTGGGGGAATCTGTCACCAGCAGCGAAGGTTCCGGTTGGCCGATTCTTCCGGCTGGGAAGGTCGAATCATCTGCGGGTGACATTGGGGATGGGATGGCCGTCACCGATCGGGTCGCGAACGGCGATTTCCACGTCGTCCAAAAACACCTCGCCCACCCCGGTTAGTGCGAAGTTCA
This sequence comes from Planctomycetaceae bacterium, assembly GCA_007129635.1. GTDB lineage: Bacteria > Planctomycetota > Planctomycetia > Pirellulales > Pirellulaceae > SKKK01. The sequence continues at coordinate 2,839 of SKVE01000501.1, read as the reverse complement.
GGGACACCGGACCGTCTTGGACGGCAGCTCGATAGGCGACAAACGGTTCCCAGCCATCGGTTTCGTAATAACGCAAGGCCAGAGGGGAACCTGTGATCGAATCGTACATCATGAACCCGTTCGGACTGGTGTCGATACGGCGAGGGATGCGGATCCAGCCGTGCCAGCGGACAAGTTGGCCTCGACGCGCGGACACCGGTGCCGAGACGATCTGGAGCGGAGGCGTTTCGAGAGCGACGGGCGGATCGCCATCGCCCGTCGGCAGCACGACCATCCGCAAAGAGGAATTGCCGCGATGCGGCGACTGGCTGCTCAGTTCCACAGCGGTCGCCACGTTTCGGACTTCGCTGGCGTTGTTCTGCCACCCGCTCTGATGCAGATACGTCAGGTTTTCAAAATCGCCGGCGGGCAGCAGGTTCCCGCTCCAATTCGGGGCTGCTTGCAGACGGCGAGCCATCTCCCAGTGCAGCGGCAGCGCCGCCAGGGTCGTGCAGTACGGGCTGGCGGCTGGCGAAGCAAAGGTGCTGGCCGCCGTCTCCCAGTTCCTGCGACGGATGTGTGCCAGTCCCTCCAGCGATTTCTCGGCAAACTCGAAGGCAGCCGCGTGATCCTGCGCCTCCAACAGGTACTGGCTGTGCTGCAGATGGGAACGGATCTGTTGGAATCGAGGTTCGTCAGCCGACGATGCGATCGGGCCGGCCTGTTGCCGATGAATCCGCTCGACCAAATCGATCTGGTTGATCGCCGTGTCTCGCATCAGTCTGGCCAATTCGGCTCGCGAACTGGCCAGCGATCGGGTCAGGTGGTTCAGCACCAGCGGGTCCTGCGCGATGGCTACCAGGTTCACCAGATGGACCTCGTCCAACGTCAACCGGATGCCGCCAGCAACGCGGCGCGAGCTGATCGTCCGCAACCCCCCGGGGGTCAAACGGTAGATCTGCGGCGAATTGGCAGGGCTGGGTACGACCATCGTCAGGGGGGCCGAGGCTGAGGGACCACGTGTGTACTGATGGTTCGCATCCTGGCTCAGGATCAGCAGCAGTTGCGCCCGCTCGGTCTGCATCACGCTGACTCGGACATCGCTGCGTCCCACATCGACGTCGGCCAATCGCGTGCCGGCGACCAGCCACGGAGCGATCGTCTGCAATTCCAGGTTCAATTGTTTCAGCGTGCGCACGCGTGCCAGCGTGTCCTCGTCGGTCCGATCCAGCGGAGACCGTGACTGAAAGACCAATCCTCGCGCCCCGCTGGCCACCGCCGTATAGGTCAGTAGCCGGATCTGTTCCGGTTCGGCTGACATCGATAACGGGAGCCCCAGGCCCAAGGCGGACCACTGGTCGACCAAAGCGGCAGGCGGTTCAGTCGCAATCGCGGTCCATACGGGAGTTCCCGGGCGAGCGAGGGTGGGACGTTCACGCAATTGACGTGCCTGCATGGGCAGCGACAGACTGGTGCCCAATGGCGAGGCGTGCAGGACCAGAAAACTGGCCAGACGGCTGTAGCTCCACATCCGCTGGTCCGCCCCAGCGATCGTGATCCGGCCGGATCGCACGTCCGCCTGGCGGACGGCTTCGACGCGTTGGCGAGTCAGTTCCAGGTGCGGTTCGCCCAGTCCGCTGCCCAGATCCCAGGCCATGACCCAATCGTGAGCGTTGGTGATTTGCAGATCGTTCGGCGGCGGAGCGATCAGCCAGACCCCCAGCCGATCCGCCTCGCGCAATTGGACCGGGGTGGGTGCTGCGGCCAATTTGACGGCGTTGAACCCCAGCGATTGCAGCCACTCTAACGATTCGCCGTTGGATTCGATCACTCGCGGAAACAAGGGAACGCCGCCTGCCGTCAGCACCGAACCGTTCAACTTGACCTGGGCGCTGCCCGGCGCTCGAAGGGGCGTCGAGCCGCTCGTGCCCGGCGTCACCATGGATGGTTCAAGGTCATTACCTCCCGAGGTGGTGTCGGAGGAGGTGGCTGGTACCATGCCGCGAATCTCCAGGTCATCGATCCATAATCGCGTGTCCCCAACACCGCCGTACGCGTTCAAGACGATCAGATCGACGTAGGCTTCGCGCGGATCGATGTCTGATCCAAATTGCGATCGCAAAGCTCGTACCTGCCGCTGAAGAATCTGGTCCGGCCGCCGAATCCCAAGCTGCTGCCACGATCCGGGTCGGTCGTAGATGTCCCCTCGCAACAGCGTGGTGATAGGTGTTCCCGTTCGAGGGTCGTTACTCCGCGGCAGCACGACGCGAGCCATCAACTGAATGCCCGGTTGATCGGCCAGCACCCAGAGGCTCGGAGCCCATTCGGCGATCAAACGCGCGTGACGGATGGAATAGGCCAAATAGACGTAAGTGCCACGCCCCGCTCGAATGGTCAAGTGCTCACTGGCCTGGCCCGAATGGGCGACCTGAAAGTCGCGATGATGCTCCTCGATTCGCACCGGGCAATCCGCGTCGATCAACTGCCAACTGACCTCAGGGGATTCGAACGAATCGCGAAAATCGGCCGCGGCCGAAGCGACGATCACCAACCAGCAGCAAACCGCGACCATCCACGACGGCGGCCGTGACGCGTTGAACAGCAGCGACCTGTCAATCGGGCGAACCATCGGCAAGTGGACTCGCAGCCCCACACGGATTTCGATGAGTGACGCGGCGGCGCAACGACGCCGCCGAAAACAACGCCAATCTCATGAGATGAATCGACGTAAATCGGGCTTGTATCAGCATTTGCGAATCCCGAACAGGTGGATGTGATGATTTTCCCACCCACCCGATCCTCGCCGTCCGCCGCCAGCAATCCCCGAAAGCGTTACGAGCAAAACACTTACGGCACTCGG
>SKVE01000874.1 GCA_007129635.1 Planctomycetaceae bacterium | reverse complement strand
GCAGTCGGAGGAAGATTAGGTGAAAGATTAGGTGAAAGATTAGGTGGGAGAGGTGAACAGGACATGGAAATCGGCTACTATCCCGGTTGTGCGTTGCACGGATCGTCGAACGACTACGAGATGTCGGTCCGTGCCTGCCTGGCGGCGCTGGGGGTCCGGTTGCGCGAACTGGACGACTGGATTTGCTGCGGCGCCACGGCGGCACATTCACGAAACCGCAAATTAGCCGTGGCACTTCCTGCGCGGAACCTGGGATTGGCCGAACGGGACGAGATGCATCAGTTGCTCGCCCCGTGCCCGATGTGTTCCATGCAGCTCATGAAGGCCCGCTGCCTGCTGTCCACCGACGCCGTCCTGCAGCGAGAAATCTCTGCGATTGTCGAACTCGATGTCCGCGGCACCACGCAGATCTGCAATCTCATCCAGATTTTCCAGCAAGTCGGTTACGAGCGGATTCAAGCGGCCGCCGTCCAGCGACTGGAAGACTTCCGTCCCGCCTGCTATTACGGCTGCCTGTTGACGCGTCCCCCGGGTGTGGTGGCGTTCGACGATTGCGAGCATCCCAGTTCGATGGAATCGCTGCTGAGCGAATTGGGCGCCATGCCGGTTGATTGGAACTACCAGACCGAATGCTGCGGCGCCGGGATGACGATGGCCAACGAGGCCACCGTCCTGGAGTTGGGGCATCGCATCTTGAGCAATGCGGCGGCGCACGGCGCGAACTGCGTGGTGGTGGCGTGTCCCATGTGCCACGTCAATCTGGACATGAAACAGTCCGCCATCAACCAGCGTTACGTGGCGGCGCATGACATGGTGGTCTACTATCTCTCGGACCTGGTGGGGCTGGCGTTGGGGTTGACGCCTGCGGCACTGGGCATCCCGCGGCACTTCGTAGTGAGGGAGTAGGTCTGCCATGGCTCGGATCGGCGTATTCACGTGCTGGTGTGGCGAGAACATCGCTCGCAATGTCGATGTGCAAAGCGTGGCGGAACAAGCGGCCCAATTGCCCGGAGTGCGCTGCTCGCAGGTCCACAAGTACATGTGCTCTGATCCGGGCCAGAAGCTGATCCGCGACACGATCGCCGCCGAGCGACTGGACGGCGTCGTGATCGCCTCCTGCTCGCCGCACATGCACCTGAAGACGTTTCGCAAAGCGGCAGAGCATGCGGGCCTGAATCCTTACCTGGTCGAGATGGCGAACATTCGCGAGCACTGCTCGTGGGTCCATCCGGAACGGTCTCACGCCACGGCCAAAGCGGTGGACCTGCTCCGGGTTGCCGTGGCCAAAGTCCGCCACAATCGGGCCTTGGAACCGATCCAGGTCCCCGTGACTCGCAAGGTGCTGGTCGTTGGCGGCGGCGTGGCCGGCATCCAGGCCGCCTTGGACATCGCCGACGCGGGCGTGCCGGTGGTGCTGGTCGAACGCGAGCCGTCGATCGGCGGCAAGATGGCCGGCTTGTCCGAGACCTTCCCGACACTCGACTGCTCGCAGTGCATCCTCACGCCGCGCATGGTCGAGGTGGCCCAGCACTCGAACATCACCCTGTACACGTGCTCCGATGTCGAGCAGGTTGAGGGCTACGTGGGCAATTTCCAGGTCACGATCCGTAAGCGGGCCCGCTACATCGACATCGACAAGTGTACGGGCTGTGGCCAGTGTTGGAACGTTTGCCCATCGAAGAAGACCCCCAGCGAATTCGATTACGGCCTGGGCGCACGCACGGCCATCTACGCGCCCTTTCCTCAGGCCGTTCCGGCTCGGCCGGTGATCGATCGCGATGCATGCTTGCGATTGACCAAGGGGCGCTGCGGCGTCTGCGTCAAGAAGTGCCAGGCCGATGCGATCCGCTTCGAGGACCAGGACGAACTGGTCAGCGAAGACATCGGAGCCATCATCGTGGCCACGGGCTATCAGCTTTACGAGATCGGCAAGCCCGACGAGCAGGGCCGCATCACGGGTTATGGCGAGTACGGCTACGGCCGCTATCCGGACGTGATCAGCTCGCTGCAGTTCGAGCGGCTAGTCTCGGCTTCCGGGCCCACGGGGGGAGAGATTCGGCGGCCATCCGACGGCGCCGTTCCCAAAACCGTGGTGTTCCTCAGTTGCGTCGGCTCACGCGACAACGCCAAAGGGTTGTCGTACTGCTCGAAGATCTGCTGCATGGTCAACGCCAAGCACACAATGCTGTACAAGCATAAGGTCCACGACGGACAAGCCCACGTCTTCTACATGGACATCCGCGCCGGCGGCAAGAACTACGACGAGTTCGTCCGCCGAGCGATCGAGCAGGACGGCGCCCACTACCATCGCGGCCGCGTCTCGAAGATCACGCAAGAGGACGGACGACTGATCGTCCGCGGCGTCGACACGCTGGCCGGCGAACCGCTGACGATCGCCGCCGACCTGGTCGTGCTGGCCGCAGCGATGCGTCCGGCAAAGGGCGTCGAGGAACTGGCGCAGAAGGTGAACGTCAGCTACGACGAATTCGGCTTCCTATGCGAATCGCACCCCAAGTTGCGGCCGGTCGAGACCAACGCCGCCGGGGTCTTTGTCTGCGGCGCCTGCCAGGGTCCCAAAGACATCCCGGAATCCGTCACGCAAGCCTCGGCGGCAGCCTGCAAAGTGCTGATGATGTTCAGCCGCGATCGGTTGTACCGCGAGCCGGAGATCGCTCACGTGCAGGAATCGGCCTGTGCCGGCTGCTTCTCCTGCCGCCGCGGCTGCCCCTATCACGCCATCGATCCCGCCGAGATCCGAGACCGCCAAGGGCAACTCGTCCGGCGCGTGGCCCGCGTGAATCCGGGGCTGTGCATGGGCTGCGGCACGTGCGTGGCTTTGTGCCTGTCCAAGAGCATCGATCTGGAAGGATCTTCCGAACAACAGGTATATGCGATGGTGGAGAGCCTGCGATGACCACTGCTGCTTTCCAAACCCCCGTTGGCGAATTCGAACCCAAGATCGTGGCCTACGTCTGCAACTGGTGTACCTACCTGGGCGCCGACCTGGCGGGCACGAACCGCCTGGAGTACCCGGCCAATGTCCGCATCATTCGCCTGCCCTGTACCGGCCGCATCGACTTCAACTTGATC
>SKVE01000435.1 GCA_007129635.1 Planctomycetaceae bacterium | reverse complement strand
TCCCGGCTGGCATCTGCAAAAACGGTCAGGATCTGTGATTCGGGTCGGCAGAAGCTTTCTACCAGGCCACCGCCGATATCAAAAACGTTTTCCGCCATCTGCCGTTGCGATGAACTCAGAATACCGGCCTCTTGGCCCTCTTGCAGAACCTCCCGCAGTTCTTTTCGCGCCAGTGCCGGTTGCACTCGCAAGGGTGTCTCGCCCAACATGGTTTGCAGCAGCCATCCAAAAAGCCAAAGCAACGCAGAAAACGGCGCGAACAAGACGGTGAAGAACAGCAGGGGTGGGGCGCTGCGGCGCAGCATCAGGTTGGGGGCATGGAAGAACAGGTATTTGGGCAGCATTTCCCCATACACGAATACCAGCGGCGAGAACAGAATGGTGGCGGCCAGCTCAGTGATGTCGCCATGGCTGCTGACTATCTCTTTGGTCAACAACACCACCCCCAGCGACGCCAGGTAGTTCGCTAGGTTGTTGCCGATCATGGTTGTCGCGACGAAGACGGCAGGAAAATTGGTCAACGCCAGAAGCCCACGTGAAATCCGATCACCATCGACGGCGGCGATCACCAAACGGACTCGCGTGACCCGGTAAAAGCCAGTCTCTGAGCCACTGAAGAAAGCGCTCAGAACCAGCCCTACCAGCAAGAGGACGGCGGCGACGATCATGGTGCTGGCTCCTGGTCCGACTCGTCCGGCTTCACCTTCAGCTCGACCAGCATCCGAGTGCGACCGTCAGACTGGATGACGCACAAGGCCAGCGGGCCCCAGTCGGCCGTATCGCCTTCGACGGGCAAACGTTGCAGCGTCTCCTGCAAAACCCCGGCGACGGTGGTGCTGCGAGTCGGTGGTAACTGCAGGTTCAGATCCGAAGCCAGTTGCCGCAAACCGGTCACGCCCGTCACCTGCCAGACGCCTTCCCCGAGTGACTCGATGGGTTGGCGATTCATCAGCCGCTCGCTGCGGCTGGGTTTATCGGTAAAGACAGCGTCCATGATGTCTTCGTAAGTCAGAATGCCGATCGTGTCCCCAAATTCGTTGACCACAGCCACCACGTCGCGGTCCAGTTGGTACAACTGCTGGAAGGCGTCGGCCAGCGTGGCACACCAAGGCAGGTAGACGATGGGCGCCGCCTCGCGATCGACGTTGCCAACAGGCAATTCATACAGCTCCATCAAGTCGACCGCACCGCAGACATCTCCCCCTTGTGAGTCAGTCACCAGGAGGTATCCGCTGGGTGTCATCCGGCCTTCGAGATCCATCCAGTCGACGGGCGGGCGAAAGGCTAGGAACTGGGTTCGAGGCCGCATCCACTCGTCGACCCGGATATTCGACATCGCCACAATCTGGTTCAAGACCATCTGCTCTTGTTCGGCCAGGTCCGCATCGCTGGTCGAGACATCGATAGCGCGTCCCAGGTCCGAGATCTCCAGGTAGGGTTCAGGCTGAAACCGAGGCCAAATCAGTCGCCGTGAAAACAGATTCATCGCCTGCAGGACTGGCAGGATGGGACGAGCCAGCCGCAGAGCTATTGCCAACGGCGGGGCAAAATAGCCGGCCGCTGATCGAGCGGACAGGACCGCCAGCGTTTTGGGCAACATCTCGCTGAACAAGATCAGCATCAACAGAGAAGCTGCCGCGAATGCATAGGGCCAGATACTGCCGGCGGCAGAGATCCGACCCAAACGAAAACTGATGATCGACGCCACGGCAAAGTAGGTCATGTTGATCATCAGATTCCAAAACAGCACAGCCGATAACAGCCGATCGGATTCGTTCAACAACCGAGCGGCTAGTTGCTGCGTTCGATTGCCGGCGGCTAGTCTCGCGCGATCGGCTGGACGCAGCGAAAACATACACGCTTCGCCACCCGAAAAGAACCCTGACATGACGATCAGGATCAGCATGGCCGCCAGCCAAGGCACGAGCTCGAACCACAACTCCACGCCTATTCCTCGCCCGGTGTCTTGGTACGCCCCATGGCGATATCAAACTCGTACAACGCTGGGATCAACATCGCCGCCGTCGTGAATCCGTAGCTGATCCCCACCACCAGGAAAACCGCCAGCGGATTACCCAATCGCAAACTGGTGATGGAGTAGAACGTGGCCAATGGCAGGACCAACGTGGCGATCTGGATCGCTTGCGATGGATTGCGATAGCCCAATACGGCAAATAGCCCCACGCCGCCACCCAGGGTGAAGGCCAGAAACGGTCCCAGTTGAGTCTGAAACGAACCGCTGAAGTACTCCATGATGAACATGCAGGTGAACACGCCCAAGAATAGAAAGAAAACGACGCCCAAACTGACCCCGATCGCCGTGCGGGAATTTGCATAATTCATCCCGCAGTGGATGCCCAACATGTTCACAAAGACATACATCACGCCCAGGCCCACCCATACGTAGACCAAGTTCTCGAAGGTCAATCCGCCACGCCACCACACGAAACCGCACAACAACATGGGCAGCAGGACCATCTCTTTGGTCACCCAGAACACGCCGCCCAGTTTGCCGAACACGAATTCGCCAGGCGATAGGTCGGTGACCAGCAACAAATCCAGTGCCTGGCCATCTCGTTCGTTGGTAATCGATGTGACCGCCAACGCGCCGACGATCACTAGGCTGACCAGAAAGAACATACCCAACAGCAACACCGCTCGAGACATCAATAGATCGCTGTGAGCATCCAGGCCGCCGGCGCCGCTGAGCAACTGATACAGGCCGACGACCATGGCGAAGAATAACAGGTAGGTGGCTCGAATGATCAACACCTTCCGCCCATAAGCCCACGTGCAGACCTCGCGCCACAGGACAGGATTATCCCAGACCTGACGGGTTTCCGCTCGCGACGAACGAATACGAGCGTCCACGTGTCCAGATCGAGCCTGCTCGGCTTCACGGGTCTCGTCGGACGTCGAATCACCGCTCGCGGCGGCGGTGGGAGCCCCAAGCCCTGCCGGGCTGCTTTCCTGAACCTGGCCCGGACGGACCTCGCGTGACGGATTCCAGACTCGCACCATGCGGACAGCCAAGCCGTTGAGCGAAACGATCACGACCGTGGCAACCACCAGGAACAGCAAGACACCATCCTGAAAAGTCCCG
>SKVE01000530.1 GCA_007129635.1 Planctomycetaceae bacterium | reverse complement strand
TTGCCAATCGCTTTCGACATCCGTACCGACGTCCGATTGTTGCACCAGCATCCCGCCGTCGATGTATCGGTAGTGCCGCATCCCCGGCGGATCGTCCAAGCGTCCGACCTGCATCAGCCGGACGTTCTTTTTCCACTTGGGTTTGGTCGTCAGGATGCCCACCGCAGCCGCCTCGAAATCCGGCGCGACGATCGCTTCGATGAACAGCCCGGGCTCGGACAGCACCTCGGCCGTATCCACATCCACCGTGCGGTTAAAGCCCAGTACGGAACCGTAGGCGCTCAGCGGATCCCCGGCCATCGCCTTGGTCGCCGCAGCGGCCAGCGTGGACCCGACAGCGGCGCCGCACGGATTGTTGTGCTTGATGACAGCCGCAGCGGGCTGGGACAGTTGCCGGACGATGGACAGGGCGCTGTCCAGATCCAGCAGGTTGTTGTAGGACAGTTCCTTCCCGTTCAATTGTCGGGCCGTCACCAGGCTGGCGCCGCGAGCACCGACTTCGCGATAGACGGCCGCTCGCTGATGCGGGTTTTCTCCATACCGCAACTCGGATTTTCGCCGCAGGGTCAGGTTCATCATCGGCGAAAAACCGCCGTCGTCCCACTGATCGGCGAAATAATCCGCGATCGCTCGATCATAGGCCGCCGTGCGGGCAAACGCTTCGGCCGCCAGTCGACGCCGCAATTCGGCGGAAACGCTGCCCGTTTCGATGATCTCCAGCAAGACCGACGAATACTGTTCTGCGTTGGTAACGATGGCGACGTACGCGTGGTTCTTGGCCGCCGCTCGCACCAGACTGGGGCCCCCGATATCGATCTGCTCGATCGCTTCCTCGACGGTGATGTTGCTGCGCGATATCGTGGCTTCGAACGGATACAGATTGACCACGACCAGCGGAAAGGGAACGATGTCATGCTGGTCGATGGCCTGCATGTCGTCCGGGCGGTCCTGCCGGCACAAAATACCCCCGAAAATCTTGGGATGCAGGGTCTTCAACCGCCCATCCATCATCTCGGGGAAACCGGTGTAGGACGAGACATCCTGGACGGATAGCCCCGCCTTTTCCAGGTGCCGACGCGTTCCGCCGGTGCTGTAAATCGTGACGCCACAATCGGCCAGACCACGAGCAAAATCGTTCAAGCCCAGCTTGTCGCTGACGCTGATGATGGCGTTTTCGATCGGAATGTTCATCGTCGGTCCCTGTTTCTTGTTCAGCGAAGTGATCTCCATGCTATGGTTTACGGCTTGCAGGCCGTTTGGTCAAGTACGCATCCCAGCTCGCGTGGCCCTCGACCGGCCTCCTCTGGCGGGCATCAAATTGCCAGGCACCCGCAATATCCACTAGACTCGACACGGATCGACCCATGGCTGAAGCAGCAGGTGGCCCGCGTGCGCCGAACGCGGGTCGTTCCCGTCGCGTTGATGATTCCCACCGAAGGTTGTGACGATGAGGGAAAATATGATCAAGCATCTTCGCAGGTGTATTTGCGTCCGGGTACGGGGCGCCGGTTTACTGTTTTGGGGCTGGATTTTCGCCGGAATCAGCATGCTGGCCGCCGACGATGGCCAGCGGACGCCCGGCCCGGAATACCTGGGACCGACAGCGTTGGCGGCCCGGGCCGATGGCAGCCTGTTGTACGTCGCCTGCGAGGACGCGTCCCAGGTGGCCTGGGTGCGGACGTGCGATGGGCAAGTGATTCGCCGCGTGGACGTGCCAGCGCCGCCGACAGGGTTAGCCTTGAACGCCGACCAGACCCAGTTGGTGGTCACCTGCGGGGCGCCGCAGAGCACCGTGGTGGTGCTGGACGCACTCAGCGGCCAAACGCTGCAGACCATGCCCGCCGGCCACACGGCGGTCAGCCCCGTGATCAGCCCCGATGGCCAGCGTCTGTATGTGTGCAACCGGTTCGACAACGATGTTTCCGTCTTCGACTTGGCGACGAGCCAACTGCTCGCGCGGATCGCTGCCGATCGCGAACCGATCGTGGCGGCGATCACGCCCGACGGGCACCGACTGTTGGTCGCCAATCACCTGCCCAACACGCGAACGGACCACGCGTTCCAGGGCAATGTTTCACCCTTAATTACGGTAATCCAGACGGATTCGTGGGAAACGTCGGTGATCGAATTGCCGCATGGCGCCAACAGCATCCGGGGGATGAGCCTGTCACCGGACGGAAAGTACGCCCTGGTGACCCACATCCTGTCGAACTTCGAGAGCCTGCCGTTTCGAGTCGATACCGGATGGATCAACGTCAATGTGATCAGCGTGATCGATGTGCAACGGTCGAAACGGATCGCCACGATCGGTGTGGACGATTACTATCGAGGTGCGGGAAACCCCTGGGACGTGCTCTGGTCGGCGGACGGCACGATGCTGGGCGTCAGCGTGGCGGGGACTCACGAACTGGCGGTGATCCATGTCGACGATTTCTTCAGCGATCAGGCGCGGCGTACCATGCAGCCCATGATGGTCGCCTGGCCGATCTACCCCAGTTTGGGCACCAGCCTGTGGCGGCGGATTCCTCTGCCGGGCAAGGGCCCTCGAGCGCTGGCTGCGGCGGGGTCCCGAATCTTTGTGGCTCTGTATTTCAGCGATAGTATCGCGGTGGTTGATCTTGCCGATCAGGAACCCCTCGTCGACAGCCTGCCCTTGGGGGACCCACCGGTGCTGTCCCAGATACGTCTCGGGCAGATGTGGTTCGAGGATGCGACGCTGTGCTACCAGCATTGGCAGAGCTGTGCCAGTTGTCACCCGGATGCTCGAGTGGATGGGTTGAACTGGGACCTGTTGAACGATGGACCGGGGAACCCGAAGAATACGAAGAGCATGCTGTTGTCGCATGCCACCCCGCCCTCGATGGCGTTGGGCGTTCGGGCCACGGCCGAGTTGGCGGTACGAGCGGGCTTTGTCCATATCCTGTTTAACGAACCGCCCGAGGAGGTTTCTGCCGCGATCGATGCGTATCTGAAATCGTTGCGTCCCGTGCCCAGCCCGTACCTGGTCGACGACCGATTGAGCCCGTTGGCCGAACGAGGCCGCCAGTTGTTTCACAGCGACCGGATCGCCTG
>SKVE01000327.1 GCA_007129635.1 Planctomycetaceae bacterium | reverse complement strand
GACCGGCCCATCGATCTGGCCGGGCCCAACCAGGACGCGGCCGGAGGGGTGAAGTTGTACGTCAAACGGGTCTTCATTCTCGACGATGCCGAGATGTTCTTGCCCCGCTATCTGCGATTCGTCCGGGGAGTGGTCGACTCCGACGATCTCCCGCTCAATATCTCCCGAGAGATGCTTCAGGACAATCGGGTGGTGGCGGCCATCCGAAAGCAGGCCACCAAGAGAGTGTTGGGCATGCTCGAAGATCTCAGTGAGGATCCCGAGGACTACCGGGCGTTCTGGTCGTCCTTCGGGCCCGTCCTCAAGGAGGGCGTCGTCGAAGACCCGGGCCGAAAAGAACAGATCGCCGGCCTGCTCAGATTTGCCTCCACGGGCGTGGAGGGCACGGAGGAGACGATCTCTTTGGACGACTACGCCACGCGAATGAAAGAGGGGCAAGAGGCCATCTATTATGTGACGGCCGACACCTACGAGGCGGCCGCGGCCAGTCCGCATCTCGAGATCTTCGATCAAAAGGGCGTCGAAGTTCTGGTGTTGACCGATCCGGTCGACGAATGGGTGGCCTCCCATCTGGACTCCTACGACGATAAACCGCTGCGCTCGGTGGACCGGGGAGCCCTGGACCTCGAAGAGTTGGGGGCCGATGCAACCAGTTTCTTCAATGCGATCACCGGGTACTCGCAACCCTTGCAGCACCACAAGCTGGCCGCCGCACCGTTCTCGCTGCGCGACCGGTTGTTGGAGCTGATCGACGGCGAGATCGCTCGCAAGCAAGAAGGGCAAAAAGCACACATCATGGCTCAGCTCAATTCGCTGGCGGATCCAAAAATCATCGATGCGTTATACGCGGCGTCCGCAGCGGGGGTACCGGTCGATCTGTGCGTTCGCGGCATCTGCTGCCTGCGGCCGGGCGTGCCGGGACTGAGCGATAACATCCGCGTGGTCAGCATCCTGGATCGTTATCTGGAACACAGCCGCATCGTCTATTTCCATCACGGCGGCGACGAACTGGTGTTGATTTCCAGCGCCGACTGGATGCCTCGCAACCTGGATCGGCGGATCGAATTGCTGGTTCCCGTCGAAAAAGCGGCTCATCGCCAGCGATTGATCGCGATCCTGAAGTCCTACCAACGAGACAATGTCAAGGGACGCAAGATCCTGCCCGACGGCACCTATGCACGACCACAACCCACCAAAGGACGACGACGCCATCGGCACCAGCAGCATCTGTACCAATTGGCCTGTGAATCCGAAAAACAGCAGCAGCAGAGTCAATTGACCATGTTCGAGCCCCATCGGGCAGCCACGAAAGAAGTATGAACATCCATGACGAACTACAGCAAGTGGGCGGAAGCAACGCCGGATGAACCGGTTCGGACGGTGGCCACTCGCAGTCTGAGTACCCGACTGCAAGCGGTACGTGACTATCTGGAAAAAGCAGCGCTCGAAGCGGACAAAGATATCGAATACGTCCATCAGATGCGAGTCTGGTCGCGACGCGCCCATGCCGCGCTGCAGCTCTATCAAACGTTGATGCCCGATTGGCGAGTCCAGCGATTGGCGAAGCAGCTTGGTCGGATACGTCGTGCTGCCAACGACGCTCGCGACGATGATGTTTTTGCGGCCAGATTGGCAGAAGAAAAGAAGAATCAGGCGGCCCGATTGCTGCTGGACCGAGTCCGAGAGCATCGTCGCCAAGCCCAGGAGCCGATCGTGGCCATCTATCGCAAACTGGGCAAGGGCGTGAAGCTGGAAAAACGTACTGCCAAGCTGTTGAAGCGTATCGGCGCGGGCTCGCGTGCCCCGTTGGGGTCAGATCGTTTCGGCGATTGGGCCGCGTGCCGCCTGCAAGCCGAAGTCGAACCGTTCTTCCTGGCAGCCGCCGTCGATCTGGCCGTCATCGATCATCTGCACCAATTGCGAATCGCGGGGAAGCAGTTGCGTTACTCGTTGGAACTGCTGGGGACGGGACTCCCGGAAACACTCCGCACGCACGTCTATCCGATGATCCGGGATCTGCAAGATCGGCTGGGCACGATCAACGACCACGCCACCGCCCAGCAGCGATTGCAGCGTTGGATTCAGGATTCGCCGTCCAAGGTCGAACGCAAATTCCTGGAATCGCAGTGTGAAATCGAGCAGCATCGCACCGCGACGTTATGTGGCGAATTCCTCGAATGGTGGAACGATCATCGCGAGGCCGAATTGCGACGCGGGTTCGAGGATCTGCTGAACGCCTGCCGGGCAGCTTGAGACACCGCCAGCATGACCACCGGACTGCCGAACCCTCGGCTGCCAACGATTTTCCCGCCGCGGCGGGGCACCGAGCCGATGCATCGGTTGTTGCTTGCTGTTTTTTTCACCATAATCAAGCGCGACCGGTTGGAGAAATCCGGCTTTCGGCTTTCTTTCCTCACGGAATGAAACACAGGACATGGAGTCGACTGCTGCAGGTGCAACGGCATCCCGAATGATGCACGAGTTGCCCGAGCTTATCAGCTCGCAAACAGACTTCGCTCCGTTGTTCGCCGCGCTGGCACAAGGTCAGTGGGCAACGTTGGACGGCGTCTGGGGCTCGTCGTGCGCGCTGATCGCCGCCGCGCTCCGACGCCGGTTGTCGCAGACGCTGGTCGTCGTCACCGCTGATCCCGACGATATCGATGACTTCTATGGCGATTGGTCGCTGTTCTCTGCAACCGAATTGGATCGGTTTCCGGCCTGGGAAGCAGAACCAGGCGAACGGATGGCGCATGACGACGTGTTTGGCGATCGTCTGCGGATGCTGAAGAAGTTACTGGACAGCGGCGATGAACCGGATGCGGGTGTGGCGGTGGTGACCAGCATCCAAAGCCTGTTACAGCCGACGCCTTCGCGGGAGGGGTTGGCTGCCAGCTCGCAACGCTTAAGGATCGGCCAACGCTGCGATGTGGGCCAACTGGCCGCCTGGTTCATCGAACGCGGTTTTCATCATACCAGCGCCGTAGAGTTGCCTGGCGAGTTCTCCCAACGCGGAGGGATCCTGGATGTTTTCGCTCCGGATTGGCAGCAACCGGTGCGGGTGGAATGGTTCGACGACGAAGTGGAATCGCTCCGCCGTTTCGATG
>SKVE01000916.1 GCA_007129635.1 Planctomycetaceae bacterium | reverse complement strand
GACAACGGCCTGTGGGGTTCCTCCGGTGAAGAGATCATCAACATGGCCTATCGCGACAAGGTCTGGTCCATCCTGGGCACCATCGACGGCGCCAATTCGCACATCGCGATCCGCGTGGCGTTGAAGATCGAGATCCCCATGATGAATTCGGCCGATACCGACCCCACGTTGATGGAAACCAACATTCCCTGGATCGTGCGTTGTATCGGTGACGACCGGCGGATGGGGTACCTGCTGGTCGATTACATGTATCGGCAACTGGATTTGAGACGTGTGGGCATCATCCGGGCCAGCAATCGTTTCGGCCGTTTTGGCGTGCGAGAAATCGTCGACGGCAGCCGCCGTTTGGGGCGTCCCATCTTGGTGGAGATGGCCTATCCTCTAGGTGCTGAAGATGTCTCGCTGCAACTGGACCGGTTGGCCGAAGCCAATGTGGACGCCGTGATCCACTGGGGCGATGCTGCCGACGGGGCTCGCGTATTGAACCAGATGCGAGCCCGCGGAATGCACCAGCCCTTCCTCGCCAATGACCGTTGCGCGACAGACGCTTTTATCGAGATCGCCGGCGAGAATGCCGAGGGCGTGATCTGCGGTTTTCCCTGGAATCCGGACCGCGAGTGCCCGCGATTGGATGCCTTTCGAAAGGCGTTCCGCGAGCGGTTTGACGAGGAACCGGAAACCTACGCAGCTCACGCTTACGACGGCATGAACATGCTGATCTGGGCCACGCAAGTTGCCGGATTGAACCGAGCCAAGATCCGCGACGCGCTGGCGCATCGCACCGAGCCCTGGCCCGGTGTGACGGGGGACATCCCGTTCAACGCGGTGCTGGACGATGCAGGCGAAGTGTATCTGACCAAATTCGAAAACGGGCGCTGGCGGTATTATTCCCGCGAGGAACTGGGGATCCCTGAAACCATGGAGGGGATTCCCGTTACCGCCATCGAGTAACGCCAGCACCTGAATTTGCACGCAACCGGCGGCGCTGGAACCTGAAATTCAAATCTTTCACGTAATCTTTCACGTAATCTCTTTCCCTTCTGCCTCCAAAACACAGGAAGAGCTTTAACTGAAAGATTAGGTGAAAAGATTAGGTGAAAGATTAGGTGTTTGATAGAAACGATGACTACCTGGATCCTTCTATTCGCCAACTTGTTTGCCGGCCAAGCCGATGCGGCCGAATTGGAATTGGAAACGCGCCGTTTGGTCCGCCAACTGGACGGCCCATCGCTGGCCCAAAGGGAAGCGGCCGAACATGCGCTGCTCGAACTCGGCCCCCCCGTCCTGGACCTGTTGCCGCCGGTGACTCGGACAACGTCGGCCGAGGTGCGAGTGCGGTTGGACCGCATCCGCAACCGCTTGCAGCAACAAGCGGCGGAACAGACCACTCAGGCCACGCGTATCGACCTGCAAGGCGATATGCCGCTGCTGGACGTATTGGCCGCGTTGGCAGAACAGTCCGGCAATGCGATCCTCGACTACCGCGGCCAGTTCGGCCAGACCGCAACCAATCCGACGGTGACCGTCGATTTTCAAGACAAACCCTTCTGGCAGGCACTGGATCAGGTGCTGGACCAGGCCGGGCTGACAATCTACAACTTCAGCGGTCAGCCGGACACGCTGGCGATCGTCGCTCGCAGCGACGGAGAGCGTGCTCGTGCCGACCGCGGGGCCTACAGTGGTTTGTTTCGTTTCGAGGGTGTTTCTTTGGTCGCCCGACGCGATCTCCGCGATCCCCGCGGCGATTCGCTGCAAATGGTCGTCGAGGTCGCTTGGGAGCCGCGGGTGCGGCCGATCGTGCTGCAGTTGTCGCTGGATACACTCCGGGCCGTCGACGAAGATGACCGGCCGATCGCCATCGAAGCTGCGGGAACTCAACTGGAAGTCCCCACCGAGGCGAGTGTCCCGGCCGTCGAGATTCAAATTCCGCTCAGCCTGCCGGACCGCTCGACTCGCCAAATCAGCTTGCTGCAAGGTCAGATGTCCGCTTTGATCCCTGGTCGAGTGCAGGAGTTCGTATTCGATAATCTGCGCAACGCCAAAGGGGTCGAACAACGGGTCGCCGGCGTGACGGTGACCGTGGACCAGGTCCGCAAGACGCTGGGCCTGGACGAGGTAAGGATGCGAGTGCGGTTCGACCGCGCCGATATCGCGCTCGAGTCGCATCGCAATTGGGTCTACCAAAACGACGCGTACCTGCTGGATCCCGACGGCCAACGAGTGGATTATGCCAGGATGGAGGTCACCATGCAGCGGCAGGACGAAGTCGGTGTCGCCTTTCTGTTCGATCGTCCGGAAGGCTTGGAAGGTTGCCGCTTCGTCTATCGCAGCCCGGTGGTGATCGTCGCCTTGCCGGTCGAATACCGGTTGACGGAGATCCCGTTGCCATGAACGTCTGCTGGCTGATTGGCTGGCTGGCCTGGACGCTGACCGCCCCGCATGCGGAGGCCGACCAGCGGACGGTGGCAGCGACCGTCGATGGTCAACCGATCTATGCGGATCAGGTGGATCGTCAGATCGAAATGGCACTCGAAGGTCGCCACGTCGAACCGGCAGTACTGGACAAGCTGCGACGCGCGACGCTGCAGCAGTTGATCGACCGCCGGCTGGTCCAGCAGTACCTGGCCGGATCGTCCCGAGGCGCAAGCGATGCCCAGGTGGACCGAGCCGTTCAGCGATGGCAACGACTGGCTGATCAGCAACAGGTTCCCTGGTCGGAGTACCTGCAGCGCGAAGGTTTGGACGAGCCCCAGTTGCGTGACCGGTTGGCCTGGGAGATCGGCTGGACGCAGTTCGTGGAGCAACAGGCGACCGACGAGAACTTGCAGCGCTACTTTGACCGGCATCGAGCCCAATTCGACGGCCGGACCGTGCGGACGGCGCACATCCTGTTTCGAATGGATGCGATGCCCGAGGATCCACGGTGGCAGCAGACCGTGGAACGCGCTCGGCAGTTACGGCAAGAGATCGTCGAGGGAAAGCTAAGTTTCGCGGCGGCTGCGGCGGAGTACTCGCAAGCACCGACCGCTGATCAAGCAGGCCAGCTCGGTTGGATCGAACGTCGCGGCCCGATGCCCGAAGCGTTCACGGCCGCCGCGTTCGCGTTGG
>SKVE01000847.1 GCA_007129635.1 Planctomycetaceae bacterium | reverse complement strand
TTGGTTCCTGGATCCTGCCAGCGATCATCCGGCTCGGTTGTACATCAGCTTTGTTTTGACGTCGACCGAGCGTTTGATGCTGGCGATGGCCATTTTGTTAAGCACCTTCAGTCTGCCGAACGATATCAAGAACCGCACCATTTACACGGTGATGACCAAACCGGTCCGAGCCAGCGAGGTGGTTTTGGGGCGTGCTTTGGGTTTTTGTGCGGTGAATTCCGTGCTGTTGCTGCTGATGGGAGTGATCAGCTACGGCTTTGTGGTGCGGGGTTTAAGCCATACTCATCACATCGATCCGGACGAACTGGAGATGTTGGTAGACGCCGAGGGCGGCCAGGTTTTGTCCGGACGCACCTCGTTCGATGTGGGACACCGCCACGACTTGACGCTGGGCCCGGACGGCATCGGCCGCACGGGTCGGCGGATGGACCACGAGCACCAGGTTTGGGTCGAAGGCGAAGGGGAGAATCGACGGTATCGAGTCGGGCCGCCCGAAGGAGCGCTGGTCGCTCGCGTTCCCATCTACGGCAGTTTGCAGTTCATGGATCGCACAGGACGCCCCGGCGAAGGGATCAGCGTCGGGAAAGAATGGACCTACCGCCAATACATCGAAGGCGGTTCGCTGGCCTCGGGCGTCTGGACCTTCCGCGGTCTGGACCAGCGGCAGTTCCCCGACTATATCCCGCTGGAGATGAATCTGAGCGTCTTTCGTACGTACAAGGCAGATATCGTCTCGCCGGTTGCCGGAACGATCACGCTGAAGAACCCGACCACCGGGTTGACCAGCGAAGCGTTGCCGTTCGGTGCGCAGGAATTCGTGACCTACATGCATCCGATCCCTCGAGCGTTAAAGGCGGTCACCGCCGAAGGAACGCTGATCGATGTCGATCTGTTCGAAGACCTGGTCGACCAGCGGGGAGACCTAGAGGTGTGGATCGGTTGTTCCGATGCGGCTCAGTACTTCGGTATGGCTCAGCCCGACGTCTACATCCGCGGCCAAGAGGGATCGTTTGCCTGGAATTTCGCGAAGGCCTACCTGGGCATCTGGTTGCAGATGATCATCATCACGTTCTTTGGGGTGATGTTCAGTACGTTCCTGACCGGTGCGGTGGCGATGTTCGCGACGGCGATTGTCTACACGGTGGGCCTGTTCCGCGAATTCATCCTGAAACTGGTCGGCGGCGAATTGGATGGTGGTGGGCCGCTGGAAGCGTTGTTGCGAATCGTCTTTCAGAAGAACGTGCAAATCGATTTGGACATGGGACCGGTGATCGATCGAGCGGTGCCGGTGTTCGACCGGTTGTTGCTGTTCTTCCTGTGGGTGGCGGCGATCGTGTTTCCGGACTTCTCCGAATTCAACACCTCACGGTTCGTCGCCTACGGGTTTAACATCAGTGGGAACATGCTGTTACAGCATTTCTTAGTGACGGTGGCTTTTGTCATCGGATTGAGCATTTACGGCTATTTCTTCCTCAAGACTCGTGAGATCGCGGCATGAGCCAGGACGTATCCTTTCGACGCAAGATCATTTATGTGGCGGCGATCGCCTTGCTGCTGTTCCCTCTGTTCCTGTTGGGGCAACCCGCTACGACCAGAACCTCTGGCGGCGTGCTGGCTCAATTGCGGACGGAGTACAACTTGGGACAGTCGGACTTGGGCGAAATCGATCCGGCCAGCGAGGCCATGAAGTTGGCGACGATGGGCTTGCGGCCAGTGGCGGTGATTACCCTTTGGGAAAAGGCCAACGAGTACCACAAGAAGGAAGATTGGGATAATCTGTCCGCAACGCTCAATCAGATCATCAAACTGCAGCCGAATTTTATTTCGGTTTGGGAATTCCAGGCACACAACCTGTCCTACAACGTGTCCGTGGAATTCGATGATTATCGTCAGCGTTATCACTGGGTAAAACGCGGCATCAATTTCCTGACGGACGGGATTCGCTACAACCGAGAGAACCCTCGTTTGCTGCACCAGATCGGCTGGATTACCGGGCAGAAGATGGGACGGGCCGACGAATATGTTCAGTTCAGGCAAATGTTCCGAGAGGACGACGATTTTCACCGGGATATGAACGAGGGAGTGATCGTCGATGATGCGTTGGGTTACGACGGGCGGCCGGACCAGTGGCTGGTGGGTCGGTTGTGGTATCAGAGAGCTCAATCGGCGGTCGACACGATGGGCATACCGTTACGAGGCAAAAGCCCCCTGGTGTTCCACGCATCAAGTCCTATGTCGCTGATCAATTACGCATCGGCCATTGAAGAGGAAGGCGTGCTGGGCGAAACGGCGATGCGAGCCTGGCGCGATGGAGAACAAGGCTGGAGCGATTTTGGCGAACGCCAGATTCCCACCTCGTGGGGCCATAATGTGCGACTGGCCGCGTACGAACAGACCCGCGACCAGGCGGAACAGATGATCGAGGCGTTCTTCGAAATGGTGCCCGGGTTGCGCGAGCAGATCGAGCAGGAGAAACGAGAGCAGTTGTCCGAAGAACTGCAAGCGGCACTGGACACTCCGGAAGAAGAACTGACCGAAGAGACCTTCGAGATGTGGGCCGAGGCGAAACGGGCTACCTTCGTGTCGCTTCCTGAAATTGCTGACCGCGTCGAAGATCGACAGATTCGCGAACGGGCGCGACGATTGGCCGGAAGCATCGAAGAAACCCGTACCCTGGCCGATCGCACGGCGCAATATCGTGGGACGGTCAACTACGAGTACTGGCGGACTCGGTGCGAGGCCGAACAGACGCCCGCCGCGTTGCGGGCTCGCGAGGACCTCTACAATGCCAGCCGTTTCCTGGATCAGGCGTCGTTGGAAGACGCCCGTGAATTGTACGAACGTTCCTGGGAAAGCTGGCGAGAATTGTACAAGCAGTACCCGACACTGATGGATGCGGTCGAGGCGGATGACGTGCTGCAAGCCATCAAACGGTACGGTTCCTTGCTGCAGCAGTTGGACGAACCCTTGCCGGCAGACTTTCCCCTGTACGATTTCCTGGCTCGCTTCCGCGATCGTCATGAAGACACCCTGAATGATTTCCTCCGCCAGGCATTGCAGCAGCACGGAAATGCAGTGCGTTCCGTACCGGACGTCCCAGATGAACCGGCGGCCG
>SKVE01000254.1 GCA_007129635.1 Planctomycetaceae bacterium | reverse complement strand
GGACGCTTTATTTCGATAGTGACGCAGGCCGCCTGGTTCGTTCGCGAAATCATCACCGATGGAAGTCGGAAATCGTTGCGGACGACCGTCGCTTGTTGGTCACCTCGTCGGGCACGCTGGACACAGAGATCGAACCGTTGGAAGCCCCCTGACTCCCCCCGAGAGTGCTGACGGACGGTTTATGCAACCCGAGCTGAAGGGCTGTCCCGCTCGGCCGGTCCCACTGCGGCATTGCCTTGCCCAGTCGTTGACCGAACCGTACGCGTCCTTTAGAATTCGTCGCGATATCCTTTCGGTTTTCAAAGAATTCGGACGAGTTAGTTTTGTGGATGCACTTCATCTTTCCATCGCGTTAGGACCGTTGGCTGTCTACCTGATGGTCTTGGGGCTGGTCAATCTGGCTACGCGTCCTTTCGTGACGACTGGCACCAGGGACACCGCCGCTTTGGGACTGGCCATCAGTGGTCTGGTGGTCGCCGGTCCGATGGAACTGTTCCTGCCGGAAGCGGCAGCTCAGATCTTCGGGCCGTGGATCTGGCTGCTGTTGCTTGGCGCCTATGCGTTGGCACTGACGTTGTTGATCCTGCTGCTGCGGCCCCGATTGGTCATCTACAACATCGCGATCGATCAGTTGCGAGCCGTGTTAAGCGAAGTCGTCACGGACTTGGACCGCGAAGCACGATGGGTCGGCGACAGCCTGGTGTTGCCACGACTGCACGTCCAGTTGCACGTCGAGCCGTTTGCGGCACTCAAGAACATCCAACTGGTCTCGTCCGGCCCACGACAAAGCGATGCGGGCTGGCGTCGATTAGAGAATGCCTTGGTCCCGGCGCTGCGCAAATCTGCCGGCACGCCCAACCCGTATGCGGTCAGTTTCCTGATGTTCGGATTGCTGATGGTAGGGATTATTACGCTCAATCTGATCGGAAACAGCCACGAGGTGGTCGTTCAGTGGAATGAAATGCTGCGTCGATAGATTCTTTCGGCTAGAAATCATAGGGGCATTGTTCAACCTTTTTTGATGAATCCTGGCCGAGGAGTCTGATGACGAGTGTTCTGTTGACCGCTTTCGACGCGTACGGCGGCTGGGATCAAAACAGTAGCTGGCTGACCCTGATCGAACTGACGCGCAATCTGCCCGATCGCCCGATCGTTACCACTCGGCGCTACCCCGTGGATTTTCAAGCCATGCGGGAACGTCTGGCGGCCGACTTGGACGCGAACTACGACTATGCGTTTCACCTCGGTCAGTCGCCGGGGCGAGGCCGCGTGGAATTGGAGGCCATCGGGCTGAACATCGCAGGCAAGTTGGAGCAGCGGCCGGACGAATTCTTCCGGTTGGTCGAGGATGGTCCGGTAGCCTATCGTTCGGATCTGCCGCTGGCGGACTGGGCGGCAAAAGTCCGTCAAGCGGGGATACCATGCCAGCTTTCACACCATGCGGGCACTTATCTCTGCAATGCCACGCTGTATTTATCCCATTTCCTGGCCGAACAGAAATCTTTGATTACTCGCCCGTTGTTCATCCACCTGCCCTTGGACGTGTCGCAAACGCTCGGCCAGTGCAAGGACTTCCCCACGATGCCCGCCACCACGATGGCCGCCGCCGTCCGCTTGATCCTGGACGAACTGGCCGAGTGAGCGGACTCCCCCTAGTTGGAGTGTCTTTTGGAGTTTGAGGAGGTGAACTGACATGTCTACCGAAGGATCGCGACGGGAAACGGTCGCGAACCCGCACGACGCCTATGCCCAAAGCGTGTTCCGAGAGATTCCGCAAGCACGCGGGTTTTTCCGAGGTTACCTACCCGAAGAGGTAGGGGGCTTGTTCGATTGGAGGACATTGCGGTTGGAAACGGGAAGTTTTCTTTCGGATGAACTGCAACGCGATTTCGCCGATCTGCGTTTCTCGATCCGATTGATGGGTGACAAGCGACCGCGCCGGGTTACGCTGCTGTTCGAACACAAACATCGGGTTGTTTACAATACGCCCCGCCAGCTACACCGTTACATCAGCCGACAACTTGAGGAGACACCGGACAGTACACCCTTGCCAAGCATCCTGACGGTCGTGCTTCTGCAGAGCGGCACGTGGAACCGGCCTCGAACTCTATCAAGCCAGTACGATCTACCGGAACCAGCGCGCGAGATCTTGGCGCCCTATTTGGTCGATTTCCGGATGGTCTTGGTAGAACTTGGTCCGCTGGCGGAGAACGAGTTGAAAGGGACCGAGGCCGGTCGTTTGGCACTGGCGTTGCTAAAGACGGTCGGAGAAGACCGGCCGATGGGATGGCTTCGATACTCGACCATCCTTCGCGACATTTGCCGGAATTTCGGCCCGGAGCGGCTTCGACGCGAGCTTCGTCGCGCGTTATACTATCTGTTGAGCGTTACGGACGTGAACCAGGAGGTGGACGTGCGGCGGGCGCTCCGGTCAGTCCAGGACGAATTCCTTCCAGTGAAGGAGAATATCATGACATTGCTTGAACATTTGGAAAAACGGGGCGAAAAACGCGGTGAAAAACGCGGTGAACGCTTGGGCAAGGTTCATACGTTGACTCGTCAGTTGTCGGCGGTTTTCCCCGAATTCTCGACATCCGATGCAGATCTCGTCCGCAGTTTGCCGGACGAGGCACTGGACCGTTTGAGCGATGCGGTTGTCCTGCAGCATTCATGGGCCGAGATCGAACAGATCCTGCGTGATGCAGCAGCGGAGTAGTGTCCCTCTAGCTGAACCAGCCCGATTGCTACACGTAGCCGTGCTCACAAAACCAACGCCAGGCATCCTGAACGGTCTGGCGGGCCGGGCGGATGTGGTATCCCAATTCACGTTCCGCCCGAAGGCTACTGTAGTAATGGTACTGGCTGGACATGGCCACCGCCGCCGAATTCAGGTCCGGTTCCCGGTCCGTCCATCGGGCTCGTAGATCACCTAAACGACCGCCGATGATTCGCATCAAAGGCCCGGCACAAAACCAAGGCCCCGAACCGTCGGCGACGTCCGCGAACAAACGCCAAGCATCAAGGTACCGGATGTTGTGCCCCGCCAGGATGTAGTTGCGCCCGCACGTTCCCCATTGCCAGGCGGCCAGGATTCCGTTCGCCACATCACGGACGTC
>SKVE01000163.1 GCA_007129635.1 Planctomycetaceae bacterium | reverse complement strand
TCTTTTCCGGACCCGGAGTCTGTTAGCTTCGAGGCGGAGGGGATCAATTACGTCAATCTGACGAATTTGGTGGAATTAAAACTAGCCTCTGGAATGGCGAATCCGGGACGACTCAAGGACCTTGCAGATGTGCTGGAACTCATCAAGATTTTAGACCTGCCTGTCGATTTTGCCGACCAATTGCATGCCTTCGTGCGAGAAAAATTCAAAGAACTATGGAACGAAGCGAGGAAACGATTTGTGACCACTTGGCGGAATAAGTGGCTGACGGCGGAGGCAAAATCGATCGAGGACATGATCGGTATGTTGCGATCCGCAGCAGATCACCTTGATCAGATGCGCAAGGACGGGGTAGTACTGGACGATGATGGTGGAATCGGCGACGACTATGCACGCTTGGTGACTTTGGATCCGAAGGTCGCCGAAAAGTATGGACTGGTCGAAGAGTCGGAGTATTGGAATGTGGATGAGGACGACGAGAATGAAGAACCCGAAAGAGTGACCTCGCGCTTTACCGAGTAGTGCGCAACAAGTGGTAAAGAGCAAACGGAGCGTTGAACAGGGAGGGTTGGACACGGAGCCCATGACGGTCTTGGTTTTTGGTACCATGTTGGCTTACTTACGAAAGGGGGAAACTCATGGTTGATTTCGTCCGGTCGACATCGCGATTCCCGTTGGGCCAGGTTGTGGCGACTCCTGCTGCGCTGGAGGCCATCGAGCAGGCGGGACAGTCGACGGTGGAGTTCTTGGATCGCCACGTGCGCGGTGATTGGGGCGAGTTGAGTGCCGAGGATCGACAACTGAACGACTCGGCCGTTGAATGCGGCTCGCGTATCCTGTCCGCCTACCGTACGAACTCAGGCACCAAAATCTGGATTATCACCGAGGCAGCGGATGACGACGGGCAACGGGCCGCAACGACAATCCTGTTGCCGGAAGAATATTGATCGTGACGGCCGAAAATGAAAGAATGAAAGGACAGGCATTTTCTTCCAGCGAGATGCATCCCAGTCGCGAAGCGACGACATGTAATAGCCACGAACGCGAGTCCGTGGGACACTGCCCTTCTGAACGGCTTGATGCAGCAACGCACAACCCCGTGCGCATCTCACAGCGGTGGCCCCGCTTTTTCATCGCAAGGCAAGCCTCGACCGATGTGGTAGCCACGCTAGCCTTCGCCACGTAGCCATCAGAGGCTGTTCCCGTTTCAAAGCTGGCTGTCCCCGTTTCCAAAGCCAATGGTACCAAGATCGCACATTGGGTCAGGTTCGGTCAAGGAACAAGCTGAGGGTGATCGCTTCGAAGACTTTGTGGCGCAGCTCGAATTCCTCGCTCTCGGCCTGGTAGATCAACAGCATCGTCTGACCGCCCAGTCGGAAGCTGCGCACTTGACAGGTCACCAGCAGATCCAGGCAAAAGAATTCCAGGTCGTACCCGGTCGCCATATGATCCATGATCGGTTCTGACACCGGTTCGGATTCTACTTCTTCGTATTCCTCGGAAAACGCCTGAAGCGTTTGTTGGGCCAGGTCATCGGGTTGGAATCGAGCTGGATAGGCCTGCAGTTCCCAAAACCCGCTGTTGGGACTCTGCACCGACACACGTCGCGGCCATTCGTTGGTCTCTTCATCGACCACCAACCAGTCTTCTGGGTAAAGGAATCTCACTCCAAACTTGCTGTATTCGCCTTGCATTCTTCCCATCCGTGCAACAAAAGAGCGACCGCTAGGCCTTTGTGTGATGCTCGAGCGACCCTATTCGCGATGATATCCTAGCGGATCGGGGCAGCGTGACCAATCCGTCCTTGCCTTGCTGGACGAGTTTTGCTACCGTCTCGCGTCGCTAGCTCCCCGACTTGGTTTCCAGCTTGTCCCTGTCCAAGGATGCGTCGCTTGTCCGTTTTGCGTGTCGTTTCGATCGCTGCATGGTTCTGGCTGGCGGCCAGCGTGATCGGCTGTTCGTCCTTTTCCCGCAGTCGGCTGGATGAAAACGTCCTGGCGGCTCGACAATTGTCGTTGCGGGGTACCGAAGCGATGCAGCAGGCGCGTTGGGGGGACGCCGAGGCGTTGATCAGCGAATCGGTCCGTCTGTGTCCGACGGACGAACGAATGCGGGCTCAGTACGCAGAAACCCTGTGGAACCTGAACGCTCGTCAGGACGCCATTCTGCACATGCAGCTAGCAGTGAAGCTATCGGGAGGCAACCCGGATCTGTTGGTTCGTCTAGGGGACATGCATTTGGAGCAGGGCGAGCTGGACTTGGCGGCAGTGCAAGCCGAGCGGGCGATTGCGGCGAATCGGCAATTGGCAGCCGCCTGGGCGTTGCGTGGGGACGTATTCCAACGGCAGGGCGACGATTCGCAAAGTTTGGCCAGCTATCATCGCGCGATTGGTTATTCGTCCCATTATCCGCGCGTTCAGATGGCGATCGCCGAGAGTTATCGGAAACAAGGACGCCATGGCCGCGCGCTGGCAACCTTGCGTCGTTTGGCGGATGGCTATCCTGTCGACGAGGTACCGGCGCAGGTCCGGTTTCTTGAGGGACTGGCTCAGAAGGAACTCGGACGCTACGACGGCGCGATCGCTTCGCTGACAGCGGCGATCCGAAAATCATCCGCGTCGCCCGAGTACCTGTTCCATCTGGCCGAAACGCATCTTCTGATGGGCGATACGGTCAACGCCCGCATCGCGCTAAACGCTGCGTTGGCGGCCGATCCGGCTCATCAGCCTAGTCATCAGCTTGTGAGCTACCTGAACTACGAATCGCAGGATCACGCCGCAGCAGGCGTTCGGCCGGCACCCCAGGTCGTACGAGCTTCGGGAACGCGGGCGTTGGCAGGCGTCCCGCTCGGTTCCGAACCATCCGATCGATGATATCGCTGGCATACAGCAAACCGTACGTTTTCCCGCTTGGATCGACAACCTGGGCCACTGCGACCCGGTCGCTTTGCATGCGAAGCAGTGCCTGGATCAGCGATTCGCCGCGACGTAACGGCATCAAGGGACGCATGACCTGGGGAACCGGTCGGTCGTCCAGCAGCAGATCGACCACGCGCAGATACCCCACCCAAGCTCGTGTTCGGTTGGCCTTCACGGCGACAATCGGTTTACGATACCGCTT
>SKVE01000706.1 GCA_007129635.1 Planctomycetaceae bacterium | reverse complement strand
CATGACGTTGCGGCCATGAAATGCTTTGGGAGAAGACCTTTATGACCGCCGATTTGTCCACGGAACAGGCACGCGAGAGAATCCGAGCCGCTTACGATCCGACCCTGCTCAAGCAAGCCGGGTATGTCCTGGTCGAGGCGCTGGCGGACCATCTGGCGGGGGTTCAGCAGGGCCAAGGGCCTGTTTTACCCTGGCAAGCGCCAGAGGATCTGGTTTGCGAGGCCGCTGAGGTCCGGGATCAAATCCCGCCGGCGGGAACGGATCGCGCGGCGCTGGTCGATCGATTTCGCCAGTTGTTGGCGACGATGCTGGAAAAAGGTTTGAACCTGCACCATCCGCACTATATCGGTCATCAGGTACCGGCACCGGTACCGATCGCGGGCTGGTTCGACGCCGTCGGTTCGGTCACCAACCAATGCATGGCGATCTACGATATGGGGCCGTGGGCGACGGCGGTCGAGCAGTCGATGGTCCGGCGGTTGGGCGAGCAGATCGGCTGGCGGGTGGGCGAATTCGCAGGGCTCGTGACTCATGGAGGCTCGCTGGCCAACTTTACCGCCTTGCTGACGGCTCGCAACATTGCGTCGCCAGATGGTTGGGAGCAGGGCGTGACGGCCGATGGGCGTATGCCGGTGCTGGTCGTACATAGCGACGCGCATTACTGTGTTGCACGTTCGGCCGGGATGCTGGGGCTGGGGACTCGGAATGTGTTGCGAGTCGGTTTGGATTCGCAGCGGCGGATGGATCCGAACCGCTTGGACGAACTGCTGAGCGATTTGCGAAAGCGAAACCGGCCGATTGTGGCCACGGTCGCGTGTGCGTGTGCCACACCGATCGGAGCGTTCGATCCGCTGGAGGCAATCGCCGACATCTGTCGACGCCACGACGTGTGGTTGCATGTCGATGCGGCGCACGGCGGCTGTGCGTGCTTGAGCGCTCGGCATCGGCACTTGATTGCGGGGATCGAGCGTGCGGACAGCCTCGTCTGGGACGCTCATAAGATGCTGTTCGTCCCTGCCCTATGTGCGCTGGTCTTGTACCGCAACGCGGCGCATCGCTTCGAGGCTTTTCGGCAGGACGCGCCGTACCTGTTCGACCCGTCGGCACCTGGAATGGCCGAATACGACAGCGGAATGCGGACCGTCGAATGCACCAAGCGGGCGGCTGCTTTTGGGTTGTGGGGCGTTTGGTCGATGTTCGGCCCACAGTTGCTGGCCGACATGGTCGATGTCACCTTCGACATGGGCCGATTGCTGTACGAGAAGTTGCTGGCCGCCCCCGATTTCGAGCCCCTTCACGAACCTGAGTGCAACATCGTTGTGTTCCGGCATGTGCCCTCGGGTTGGCAGAATATGGCCCCCGAGCGTTTGGGGCGTTTTCAACTGGAGCTGCGCAGGCGGCTGATTCAGTCAGGCGACTTCTACATCGTGTCGACCAATCTCGAAGGGATCGGTGCTTTGCGAGTGACCATCATCAATCCGCTGACAACACCCCGGGACCTGGATCAACTGCTGGACGCATTGCGTGCCCAAGCCGCCAGGATGTTGTCGGACAGCACCTCGTGATCCGATGACCTCGGCAGGCACCCCACCTACCCTTGGCGAGCATCGCAGAGTACACTAGGGTTTTGAAAGAGGAGGAACCCCATCATGCGAGAAAAAGTCAGAGTCTTCACTCACGCCAGTGGCGAAGGGTCGACCGTCAGCGATTCGGCCCTGCAGGACATGATCAACGAATGGTTGTCTGACAACGAAGGCGAAATCGTACGTGTCACCCAATCAGAAAGCGCTCGGCCGGGCAAAGCTCAACATGTGACGATCTGCATCTGGTATGTCCCCAGTTGAGGCAAGCGTTAACCAGTGGGCTCCGGCAGTGCCGTTCGTTTACAGCGTATCCAATTCCTTCCAGGTGATTCCCAACAACGACGCAGCAAACTCTTCGTCGGAATAATACGCTTGACGCTCGGCACCACGCTCGATGCCCAAAGTCTCTAATAGACGTTCCGCCCTCTCTTGGGGGTATCGTCTTTGCACGCTGCGCAGCAAATGCAGAAAATCCGAGTCTTCCAGAGCTGCTTCCACGGTATCCCATCTGCCAATCAGGTGGTGTGGGTTGTGCTCTAGTATTTTTGATTTACAATACTTTGCAATTCGGGGCATGTCGCATCGGACTGCGATCGAAGCAGCGATGACCAGCAGGCGGTCTCGCACGTGCGGTCGGCGACGTTTCTCACTGGCTGTCGCCAGATGAAGGTATAATGCAAGAATATCGATGGGCTGGGACATAACAATCATCATGATGCACGATTTCCTCGGAAATTCAAGGCCTGCCAGGACGTAGAAAATGGGCGAACTGGGAAATATCATTGATTATCGCTGGTTGGTCAGCAGCGACGCGGCACCTTGGCTGGAGCGAGCCGCCGAGGCGGAGCAGACTCCCGAGTCGTTGTTGAAGACGAATATCGCTCTTCGAGGCGATTTGGGCACTCAACGCACGCATCTGGTGATCGCGCAAATCCAGTTGCGGCGTCGCGCCCGGCAGAAATTCAGCCAAGCCGACCGGATGTTCTTTACGCGTCAGTTGCTGGAACAATCGACCGAAGAGCGGATTGCTAAGTACAAAGCCGCTCGGTTTCCACAGCAAGGCCAGTTGCTGGATCTTTGTTGTGGTATCGGTGGCGACTTGATTTCGCTAGGACTGCGTGCAACGACCCAAGGCGTTGATTGTGACGAGGTAGCGACGACACTGGCGATAGCGAACTGTGAGACACTGGATCTGAAGTCTGCATCGGTACTGGTCGACGATGCGGCTCAGGTCGCGGTCGACGACTTTACGGCCTGGCACTTGGATCCGGATCGGCGACCGGAAGGCCATCGCAGTACGAGGCTGACGCTGCACGAACCGGATCTTTCGAGCATGGAACGTTTGTTGTCGACCAACCAACAAGCTGCGATCAAGCTGGCGTCGGCGACGGGCGCGCCCGATTCATGGAAAGCCGAGGCCGAACTGGAATGGATCAGTACTCGAGGCGAGTGCCGGCAGCAGGTTGCTTGGTTCGGCGATCTGGCTCGGACACCCGGCCAGCGAGCCGCGACGGTTGTCTTCGATGGTTCGGTAAATGCCT
>SKVE01000663.1 GCA_007129635.1 Planctomycetaceae bacterium | reverse complement strand
CTTGTTGGACAACGCGGATCGCCCGTTGGCCGATGCCTGTCTGACCGCGTTGGGACAGATCGGCACAGTCCCGGCAGCACGGACGCTGCAGGAGTACGTCGGCAAGGATGGAGCATCGTCATCGCCGGCGGCGATCGACGCACTGCTGGCCGCTGCCGAATCGTTGTGCCAAGCAGATCAGTTCGAGCTGGCAGCAGAGCTGTGCCAGGGATTGTGGGATGCGGAATCCCGTCGAGTTCGGGAGGGCGCCTTTCGCGGCTGGATCGCCGCCAACCCGGACCAATCGCTGGCGATCATCATCGCCGCACTGGCGGGCGACGAGGACTGGAAACGCGTCGCGGCGGCCGACTACATCGCGGATTTGCGCCAACCGGCCGAACTGCAGCAGATCGCCACCGCTTTGGAGGATTTACCGGCCGAGGGCCAAGTGGCGGCGCTGATCAGCCTGACACCGCGCAGCGACCCGGCGATTCGCCGAGCGGCGTTGTCGTTGGCCACCTCGGCAAACGTGGACGTGGCCGTGGCAGCCTTGGAAGCATTGATCCTGTCGGGAACGGCCGAGGATGTGCCGGCCCTGGTGGCGATCGTGATCGATGGTGATGATCCACAGAAGCGCCAGGCGGCTTTCGAAACGATTCGGCGGATGCCCGCCGATGGGGTCGATCAGGCTGTGAAGGCGTTGCTGGGACAAACGGAAAACCCGCCACCCGTGATGGTGCAATTGACCGTCGCACGCCGCTCGCCGAAGCTGGTGCCGACCCTGCTGAAGGCGGCACGTGCACCCCATGCGGTGGCGCGGCTCGAGGCGTGGCTGGGCTTAGAGATCATGGCCCAGGGGCAGCATGCGGCCCAGCTTGTCGATCTGTTGCTCGACACGGCCCCGGGCCCCGAGCGGGAAGCGGCCGATCGAGCCGTCTGGTTGACGAGCCTGCGAATCGAAGACCCCGCGCAGCGATCGGCGCCGCTGTTGGCTGCTCTGGAAGCAGGGCACCAGAACGCGGCCGTCGTGCTGCTGCCGACACTGGCCCGCATCGGAGATCCCGCCGCGCTGCCCGCCGTCCGGAAGGCCATGCAAAGCAGCCAGGCCCGAGTTCGTGACGCGGGCTACCGAGCGTTGGCCAATTGGCCTGATCCCATCGTGGCCGATGAATTGTTGGAAATCGCCAAGACCAGCGAGGTGGATGCTTATCGTATCTGGGCGCTGCGCGCTTTCGCGAGGTTGGTCGCGCTGCCCAGTGACCGACCGGCGGAAGAGACCTTCCAAATGCTGCGCGACGCTATGCAACTGGCCGTGCGAATCGAAGACAAACAGTTGTTCCTCTCGCGGTTGTCTGCCGTGCGAGTGCCCGAGGCGCTCGATCTGCTGATCTCGTACGTGGGCGATCCCGAGCTGGAATCGGCAGCCGTCCCGGCGATCTTCACGCTGGCCAAAGGGCTGAGCCAAACACATCCCGAGCAGGCAGCCGCCGCCTTGAACAAGATCCAGCCGCTGGTCACCGATCCGGAGATCGAGCAGCAGATTCCGCGCGTGCTGCGCGATATCGATAACCGTTAGGAAAGCATTCGATCGGCCCTCGAACAACCGACCTTGGCCCTGCTGACGGGGCATCCATCAATGACAAGGATAGTACCATGACATCTTGCAAAAAAACGCCGATGACGCGACGGGAAATGCTGGTGCGATCGGCGACCGCGTCGATCGCTGCGCCGCTGGTGATCCCCAGCTCTGTTTTAGGACGGGACGGGACCACCGCGCCCAGCAACCGTATCACGATGGGGGTCATCGGCATCGGCGCCATGGGACGCGGGCATCTGCGCATCTGTGCCGGCTTCCAGGATACTCAGGTGCTGGCGGTCTGCGATGTCGACTCCTGGCGACGCAACAACGCCTTGCAGACAATGGAGCAGACTTACAGCGACCGGAGATCCAGCGGCCAGGCTCATGATGTTGCCGGCTACAACGACTTCCGGGACGTACTAGGGCGCGACGACATCGATGCCGTGATCATCTGCCCAGGGGAACGTTGGCATCCGGCGATGACCGTTCTGGCAGCCCAGGTCGGCAAGGACGTCTACTGCGAAAAACCCATTTCCTTGACCATCCGCCAGGCGCGGACCATGATCCAGGCGGTCCGGCGGCATCAGATTGTGTTCCAGACCGGCTTGCAGCAGCGCAATTCGGCCGAATTCCTGAAGGCCGCCGAGCTGATCCATGCCGGTCGGATCGGAGAGGTAAAGCGGGCCTACGTCACGGCCGGTGGGGTCAGCGACTATTTGAATCTGCCTGCCGAACCTGTGCCCGAAGGCCTGGATTGGGATTTGTGGCTAGGGCCATGTCCCTGGCACCCTTTCAACCATCGATATCACCACACGGGACCGCCCAAGCATGTTGTGCCATGGACCTGCAATCGAGCGTTCGGTGCGGGTGGGCTGACGTCGGGCACCGTGCACAATTTCGATTCCGCTCAAGAAGGCCTGCGGAAGGATTCCGAGGGACCAGTCAAGATCACCCCGCCCGGAGTCGATGGAGCCCACTCGCTGACCTTCACGTACGCCGATGGCACACAGATCATCTGTGCAACGCGACTGGAGCCCGGCAAGCACGAGATTCCGCCCGGTTGGAATCCCCAGACACCGATCGTGAATTTCGGAGTATTGTTCGTCGGCGACCGTGGGTGGATCCATGTCGAAAGGCACGGACTGCTGAACTGCTATCCGGAACATATCCTGGATGTCGAGGTTCCCAAGATCCATTCGGTTGCGGAAAACCATCGTGATTGGATCGATTGCATCCGCAGCAGGCAAAGGCCCCGAGCGGATGTCGAGAGCAGTGCGTACTCGACCATTCTGTCCCATCTGGGCTGCATCGCCTTGTGGACAGGCCGGTCGTTGGCATGGGATCCCCTCCGGGAAGAATTTCCGGACGACCGTGAGGCCAATTCGATGCGTGCTCGCGCCACGCGGGAACCGTGGAGCGTATGAGCGCCGATGATGGTTGACAACTCCGATGCTGGTCGAACGACTCGCAACATCTGCCTGATCGCGATGGTCCTTTTGGCGCCGGTTACCAAACTGGCCGCTCAGCCCCCTGCGGTGGCCGGGACCGATTCGGCGATCCCTGCGGT
>SKVE01000857.1 GCA_007129635.1 Planctomycetaceae bacterium | reverse complement strand
TTCCCAATATCCAACCCGACCGTTACACCCGCATTGCCAAATTCCAACGTCCGCTCCCGCAACGCCGCCAAGTCGACTTGCTTGACGTCCGTTCGCTTATATGCTCTGCTACGACTCATGGGGATGACCTCCTTCGTACTGGTTCCCACACGGAAAACCACCAGTTTCGAGGCATCCCCGCTTTTCTCCAACACCAATATCTATAGCCAACTTGTCAACGCCGTACCGTGTACTCCGTCATCCAGGGAACCGAATGATGCGAATCTCAGCAAGGATCGTCACTCTGGTATCGTCGTGCCTCTTGCTGGCCAGCGTCGTCTGCGGGATGGCTGCGGCAGACGACGGGATACCCGCCGGGGCTGTCTGGATGACACCGCAAAGCATCGCGGCCGCCTCGGGACCGGCTTACGGCACGCTGGATCAACCCGATGCCGGATATGATGCCCAGTACGGCGCCGCGCGCGCCATCGACGATGATCCTGCGACCTTCTGCTGCTTGCTGGACGATACGCCCGACGCGACGGACGGCGATGCGCTGACGATTCCGCCTGGCGGTTCGAGACCGGTCACCGGGCATATCGTGTTCGACCTGGGCCGCACGCTGGAGGTCGTTGCCGTGAAACTGATCGCGCGTGACAGCCCCGGTGCTTATGGCCCGAAGCACGTCGATCTGTTCTATATGGTCGGTGATGGTCCCGCGAAACAGGTCGTCGCGAGTGCTAGTAAGGACACGGCTGGCATCCAAGACCTGATCGTGGGTCGCAACGTCCCGCGGCTGACCGGAGGCGAGGCTCACACGATCGCCTGCCCGCCAGCCAGGACTCGATATGTGGGGCTGCGAGTACACGACAGTTATGAGGCGGGTCCGGTTCATTACAATTTTCAGCTCGCCGGCTTCCGGGTCGCCGTGCGCTTGACCGAGGAAGACAAACGGTGGCTGGCCGAAAAGGCTCAATCGGGCAAATTGGCAGAGCTGGCTGAGCAGACCGGTCGCCTTCGCAGCGCGGTCGATTTCCTGGGCACTCAGCACCCGGACGATTATCCCGCGGCGGCACTAATGAACGAGATCGGCCAGTTCCGGCGGTCTCTGGAAGCGGCGTCCGCCGGACCTTGGCACCAGTGGCACCTGACGTTCGATGCCTTGACGGATTCACTGGAGCGGTTGAAGCGGCGCGCCCTGGTCGACGAGAACCCGCTGCTTCGATCCGGAAAGATCGTGTTCGTCAAGCGTCACACCTACCGCACGAACTGGTACTATTCCGAGTTCATGCAGGCGGGACCGCCCGGCGGAAACTTGTGTGTGCTGGACCTGGCTACCGGCGAGGTGACGGAGCTTTGCCCGGAACTGGCGGGTGGAATCTTCGACCGGTTCGACCTGTCGTTTGACGGCGGGCGCGTGGTGTTCGGCTATCGGCCGGCGCCCGGCAAGGCGTTCCGATTGTATGAAGTCCGGACCGACGGTACGGGATTGCGCCAGTTGACGTTCGACCCGCCGGGCGAGGCCGAGCGGTTGGCGTCGTACGGGCTGGACCCAACACGCAACGAGCTGGGGCCGTATCGCGGACACAGCGACGACTTCCACCCCTGCTACCTGCCGGACGGAGGCATTGTGTTCGCCTCGTCGCGCTGTGAACGAGGCGTGCTGTGCGACGCCGCCGACAACTTGAGCGTGAACGTGCTGTATCGGATCGACGCGGATGGTGGTAACCTGACGCTGCTTTCGGAAAATGCGCTCAGTGAGTCGACGCCCAGCGTGATGAACGACGGCCGCATCCTCTACACTCGCTGGGAATACGTCTACAAGGGTGTCATCGCCGTCCAATCGCTGTGGGCGATGCGGCCGGACGGCAGCGGCTCGACCGAGATCTACGGGAACCCGCACGTGTACCCGCCGGTGCTGATCCATGCCCGGGCCGTGCCTGGGTACAACGATCGGTTCGTGGCCACCTGTACCATGCATCACCCCTTCGCCGTAGGCCCCCTCCTGCTGGTCGACATCAGCAAGGACATCCGCACCCACACTCCTTTGACCAACCTGACGCCCTACGTCGACGTGTCCTACGAAGGCTCTGGCACTTTCGGGGCCGGAGGCGAGTCCTTTATCCATTGCAAGGACGCCGAGTGGGTGCGCGACAACCCTGACCGGCGAGCCGATTTCCGCACGGGGCAGACAACGGTTTGCGGCGACGGTCAGTGGGTGCGCCAGAACACCGGGCCGTTGTTCTGCGACCCGTGGCCTCTTTCCGACCGATTCTTCCTGGTCGCCTGTAATCCGGACCGCCCGCACAATCATCCGACCGCTTACGGCCTGTGGCTGATCGATGCGTTCGGCAACCGGGTACGGATCTACGACGATCCTGATATTTCCTGTTGGCAGCCTGTCCCGCTACGGCCTCGTCCCGTGCCACCGGTCATTCCGCCGACCCCGCCGCCGATGGCCAGCATGGCGAGCACTGCCGGTGAGCGTGGGCACGAGACCGCCGAACCATCCGATGCGGAAGCCACGTTGCTGGTCGCCGACGTCTACCGCGGTTTGGAGGGGATCGACCGCGGCGAGGTCAAGTACCTGCGGATTCTGGAGCAGGTGCCGCGTCCCTGGACGGCCAAACGGTTCTGGCCGGACGATATCACCAACGGACAGAATGCGGCGATCAGCCTGGGGGCGCACATTTTCGTGACCATCCTGCACGGCGTGGTGCCCGTCGAGGAGGACGGCTCGGCGCATTTCAAGGTCCCGGCGGGCCGTAGCGTGTACTTCCAGGCGATCGATCGGAACTACATGGAAATCGAACGGATGCGCACGTTCGTCAACCTTTCGCCAGGCGAATCGCGGAGCTGCATCGGGTGCCACCAGCCGCGGAACGAGGCGCCCGTGCCTCGCGTGCCGTTGGCCATGCTGCGTCCCCCCGATCGGCCTCGCCCGCAACCAGGCGATCCCGCGGTCCCGCGCCCGTTTTACTATCCGAGTGACGTGCAACCCATCCTCGACAAGCATTGCATCGACTGCCACGGGGGCAATAAGCCCGAAGCCAATCTGACACTAACCGGTGAGCTGACCGCGTTCTTCAGCCGATCGTACGAGGAGATCATGCGGCGGAACCTGATCGCCTACGTCCAGGAATTCCA